>NZ_JACJFC010000019.1:0-91389 GCF_014164385.1 Pseudoalteromonas sp. SG43-3 | reverse complement strand
TAGCGTTTTGGACCCACCTGACTCCATGCCGAACTCAGTAGTGAAACGAAACAGCGCCGATGATAGTGTAGCATTTGCTATGTGAAAGTAGGACATTACCAGGCTTCAAATTGTAGAAAGCCCGACTAGAAATAGTCGGGCTTTTTTACATCTGCAGAAAAGTAAAATGTGCGCAATTATCATCCACTCACAGCAACACCCATCTCGTAGGCCGGGCGAGCGTAGCGACTCCCGATGTGAAAATCGCAACAAAACCCCTCAATATCTCAGTCGGTCGATACAGTAGCATTTCACTGTGATTTTCTACCGCTGTGGGCACTACGACTTTCTACCGCTGTGGGCACTACGACATCCTACTGCGTAGCGAACCGACCTCACATTGTAGAGAGCCCGACTAGAAATAGTCGGGCTTTTTTACATCTGCAGAAAAGTGAAATGTGCGCAGTTAACACACACTCATACCAACATCCATCACGTGGGTCGTTCGAGCGTAGCGACTCCCGACGTTAAAATCACATCTCGGAGTGTGCAATTAATATTTATAAAAGTAGGATTGTTAATGAGTGCAGAGATATTTAGTCGTTAATCATTACTTAAAATTTTATCTAGTTGTCCTGTTCTCATTTTTATTTAGATACTTCTAATAAAGTACTTAAGAAAACTGTACTATTACAGGTGTTTTAAAATAACTATAACGAGAAACAAATGAAATTATTAACTGCAGCAACTTTATTACTTGCTTCATCGACAGCCTTTGCACGCCCTGCACCGTTAGTGTCTATTCCTACTCATGATGCCTTTTTTAATAGTATTGCAGCGCATTGTGGTAAAGCTTTTGAAGGTGAAGTAGCGGTAGATAACGCGAAAGGCCCAAGCTCATTTACAGATAAAAAACTGGTTATGCATGTACGTAAATGTGGTGAGACTGAGTTACAAGTACCGTTTCATGTAGGAGACGATGCATCACGTACGTGGATCATAACTAAAACGGGTAGCGGCTTGAGTTTAAAGCACGATCATCGTCATAAAGATGGAACAGACGACGCATCAACTATGTATGGTGGCCATACGCTTGATGCAGGGTCTGCGCAGATACAGTCGTTTCCAGCAGACCAATACTCTAAAGAGTTATTTGTAAAACAAGGTCTTGCGCAGTCTGTAGGTAATACATGGCAAATGTATATTTACCCAGAAGTATTTACTTATCGATTAATTCGCCAAGGACGTGAGTTTAAGGTGGATTTTGATTTAACTAAACCGATTACTCCACCATCAGCACCTTGGGGTTATAAATAAGGTTACTTACCCTTACTTGTATCTTCTTTAGTTTCGCATTGGAGTAAAACACTTAAATCAGGTTGGTAAGCGCGTGGTTTTGTTGGAAAGCGTTCGTACTCTTGCACGCCTTCAAGTACTTTCAACATAAAGGTATTGCCGCGGCATAGACGGTCAGCATGACGTAACAAAAATACACTTTGATTGGTAAAGTGTTTGTAATCGTCTGACTGGATTTCTATTTTATAGTTGTCTTCGCCAATTTGTGTTTGGTAGTAATGTACTTTGTTATCAAAGTCGTAGAGCTTCTCGGTTTCGGCTTTTTCAGCAAGTGCAGTATTTGCACTCGAAAGGGCCACCAGCGTAGCGCCTATAAATAAGCGTGGTGTGTTTATTCCTTTCATAAAATGTATCCTTTAATTTGCGAACTTTATACCCATTAATAAGAGTAATAAGGTCGATTTCTTTACGTATTAGTCTAACACCCAAAAAGGGAAAGTGTGATGTTCAAACAAATAAAACAACTTTTTGCTGTATTCGATGAACAGCAGCCAAGTATGCAAGAGCACGACTTAAAAACAGCGGTTGCTGCATTATTAATTGAAGTTATGCGCGCAGATACCAAGCTTGAACATGATGAACAACGAACCCTGACTGTAACCTTAAAAAAGTACTTTAATTTAACAGACACTGAGGTTAATGAGCTTACTAATAATGCGGCAAGTAGCTTAGATGATTCGATAGATTACTTTCAGTTTTCAAAACAGATTAATGAGCATTGTAGCGCGGAGCAGCGAATAGAAATAATAGAGTTATTATGGCGCTTAGCGTATGCCGATGGAGAAATAGATCCCCAAGAAGACTACGTAATACGTAAAGTAGCAGGGCTTTTATATGTAACGCATACCGACTTTATCGCCGCCAAAATAGCAGCGACAAAGTAATTAGTTATTTAGGCGTGCAAGTTATCTTAACTTACTTGCAACGCTTACTAACTGATGAGCGAGGGCTGATACTTTTTCTGCCGTTACAGGTTCATTTATTTGCCCATACTCATTAAACAGTGTGTGCACAGCGGGTACTGCAAGTTGATCGGCAAGTACTAACGATCCAATGCCGCTTAATATATCACGCACATGATTTAAACCGCGTAAGCCGCCAAGCCCACCAGGCGATGCTGCAAATAAAGCGACCACTTTATTACGAAAAGCAGGAACAGCACCTTGCTCTGTGCGCGATGCCCAATCAATCGCATTTTTTAGCGCTGCGGTAATAGAGCCGTTGTACTCTGGGCTTGCTAGTAAAATACCGTCGGCTGTACGTAGCTTATCTTTTAAAAGCTGTACATCGCTTGGTGTACCTTGCGCTTCAATATCTTCGTTAAATAGTGGGATGTTTAATTCGTTTAGTTTTATTACTTCTACTTCAGCACCTGTTTGTAGAGCAAAACGTGCTGCCTCATTAATAATTTTTTGATTAAAGCTTTCTTGGCGAAGGCTTCCAGCTAGGGCGATAATTTTTGGTGCTGACATGGTAGTGGCCTTTTAATGTTTTAAGTTACATGACTAATGTAGCAAAATTTCACTTGTAGAAAACCCTAATAAACGCAACACTTATGTGCGTATATGCACATAAGTAAAAGGTAGGCAGCATGGCGATAAAATTTGAAGATTGGCAAGACGTTAAAGTTGCGTTCGAAGTAGCACGGTTAGGCACGCTAACAGCAGCCGCCGAGGAGCTTAATGTGCACCACAGCACAGTGCTTAGGCGAATTAATAATCTTGAAAAAAACTTAAATGCACGGCTTTTTCATCGCCATGCTCGTGGCTACAAGGTTACTGAAATTGGCACCAAGTTATTTGCAACAGCACAAACAATCCATAGCTCCTTAGAGCAGTTACATAACGATATAGTAGCGGCCGATAGCACCCTTAGAGGTAGTTTGTTGCTAACGACGGTAAGTGGCTTCATGGATGTCCTTGGTGATGTATGTGAGCAATTTCAGGCGCTACATCCACAAGTGCAGCTTGAGGTTATTTTAGAACAAAAAAGGCTAAGGCTCGATCACGGACAAGCACATATTGCAGTGCGTGCAGGCCCAAGGCCTGATGAAGGAGATTATATTGCTCAGCATTTGGCGCAGCTTTCATCGGGTTTATACGCTAATAAACGTTACATTAATAAATACGGTATGCCTAAATTATTAAGTGATTTACAACAACATAACTTTGTATCGGGCGTGGCTGGTTTTAATGCCCGCGTGCCTTATTTTGCATGGGCTGATGAGCACATTCCTGCATCGCAAATAAAGCTGCGAGTATCTGAAACTGCAGAAGCGACTCGTGCAATCATTAAAGGGCTAGGCATTGGCGGATTACAACATGACGTAGCGGCGCAATATCCTGATTTAGTGCCTATATTACACAGTGAGTTAAGCTGGCCTACCGATGTATGGTTAGTCACGCATCACTTAGTGCATCGTACTGCTAAAGTACAAGCTTTTGCAGGGTTGTTAAAAACACACTTTAGTAAGTTAGCTGCTAATCAATAGTTTTAGCAGCGTTTTAGCTGTATTTTAAATGATTATAGTGTTTTTTTTACTTCTATCCCTAGGCGTTTAGCCAAGCGTACTAAGTTTGCTCTATCTAATTCAAGTACTCTTGCTGCTGCTGACCAGTTGTAGTTATGCTTCTTTAATTGCTCGGTAATTACGTTGTATTGCAACGATTCTACAGCTTGCTTTAAAGGTTGGTTGATTAAGGTGTTGGTTGTACTTTGGCTTGCTACTAGAGAGTTTTGCGGCGCACTCGGTGTTAAGTCACAGTGCTCGCTTGTAATGGTTATTATTGGATTTTGCCATTGGCTTTGTTTTGCTTTAAGGGCGCTGCGGCTAATGACGTGTTCAAGCTCGCGAACGTTACCTGGCCAGTTGTACTGATTAAGCAATACTTGCGCTTCAGGGCTTAGTTTTAATTGTTTTATCCCTAATTTACGGGCTGTTTGCTCGATAAAATAACCAGCTAAGAGTGTTATGTCGTGCTCGCGTTTACTAAGTGGTGGTACAGTAATAGGGTAGACACTGAGGCGATGGTATAAATCGGCTCTAAAGCGACCTTGAGCTACTTCTTCTTTTAAATTTCTGTTGGTTGCAGCAACGACGCGTACATCTACGTACTTTGGCGTGTCTTCTCCTACCGTTTGTATTTCGCCACTTTGTAGCACTCGTAATAGTTTACTTTGCATGCCCAGGGGCAGTTCGCCTATTTCATCTAAAAATAACGTGCCGCCATCAGCTAATTGAAATTTACCTTGGCGCGAATTTAGTGCGCCTGTAAAAGCCCCTTTAGAATGACCAAAAAATTCACTTTCGGCGAGGTTTTCGGGAAGCGATGCACAATTTAAGTGAATAAGCGGTTGATCTTTTCGAGCTGAATTTAAGTGAATGTTACGCGCAACAAGTTCTTTCCCTACCCCTGTTTCACCTAATATCAGCACGCTAAAGTTAGATGCTGCAACGAGTTTAATTTCGTTTTTAAGTGTTTTCATTAGTGGACTTTGACCAATAATTTCACCGCCGTCACGTGTTAATGCTTCACGATTTAGTTCTTGTACTAATGCACTTGAGTGCTGTGCATGCTGTTTGTAATGGGCAAGTTCTAAGGCCGTTTTAAAGTGCGCGCTACACAGCGTTTGTAAGGTATTGAGTGTATCAGCGCTTATGCTGTTAAATGCATTGGCGTTAAGGCTATCAAACGTAAGTACGCCAAGTAGCGCGTTTTTATCATAAAGAGGTAAACCTAAACATGCATGTACCGGTATGTCGCCGGTTTTAGCTAATAGTAATCCGTCGTATGGATCGGGTAGTGGGCAGTCGTGCGCAAATTGAAGCGCGAGTGTGCTTTTGCAAATAGCTTCTAGGCGAGGGTGTTCTACTATTTTAAATCGTCTGCCTAAACTGTCGGGCATTAATCCTTTAATTGCCAGTGGTTTTAATTGTTCGCCCTGAAGCACTAATAACGCACTTGCATCACTTGGAATAACCCGCTCAACCGTTGCTAGTAATTGATCAAAGCTATGCTCGTGTAGTGTACTTTGAGCAAGCTCTAGAGCAACTTGTGTAAGGTTGAATTGCTGGTTCACGTCAAAATGACCTATTTGTGTTTTTATGAGTTAATTTATAGTAGGTCATAAAGACTCACACTGCAAAGTGATTTAATTTAACATGTTGAATTTAATTAATTAAACTTGTTGGCACAGTATGTGTAATAGCTAAGTAACGTAGTTAGTTACAGAGATCGCCATGAACACACTAATGCTGAATAATTTAAATAATCAAACACAGTTTAGTTCACTGCATGAGGCACTAGCATGCGCTGAATACTTTTTTGCTCAGTATGGTGTAGGGCAGGAAATAAAATAATGCGCCCTATAAACTTAACTGAGCCAATGCCAGCACGCGTTGCTATTCATCAAGTATCTCAATGGCCGTTATGGATGCTAGCTTTTAGGCCTTTCTTTTTAGGCGGTGGCTTATTGGCATTTTTGTCAGTGGGGTATTGGCTACTTATTTTAACAGGCCATGCAAGTTGGCACTTATCGATACCTGCGACATTATGGCACGCGCACGAAATGCTGTTTGGCTTTGCAGGAGTTGTAGCTGTTGGCTTTTTACTTACCGCAGCACAAACGTGGACAGGCGTGCCGAGCATAAGTGGCAAAGCCCTTATGTGGCTTACGTTTATATGGCTTGCAGCGCGCTTAGCATTTGTTGTAGTACTGCCAGATATTGCTCATTTTAATTTATATGCTGCACTTACATTACAAGTTATTTGGTGGCTAGGCGCCATAACCGCGTTGGCTAATATGTTATTACAAGCCAATAGCAAAAGTAACTATCCGTTTTTAGCTATTTTAGCTGTGCTTTGTGGGCTCAATGTATTGTATTTAATACTTGTTTTACAACAAAACATGCAGCTTGCACTTGGTGTGGTTGATACCGCAGTGCTGGTTATTACTTTACTAGTTGGCATTGTTGCGGGCCGCGTTTTACCATTTTTTACCGCTAAAGGTCTGGGGTTAACCGCACAAGTTCGCACTCCTAAAATAGATAAAGCGGTGATGTATTTATCTATTTTGGCTATCACTTTATTTTTCATCAACAAGTTGTTTTTGAACACGATTAATCCTGCGTTAGTTGTTGCAACTGTTGCTGCGCTTCACCTGGTCAGGGCTGGTTTTTGGTGGGATAGCAAGGTATTGAGAGTGCCGTTGTTATGGTCTTTACATTTTTCCTACTTAGCGTTAGGCGTAGGGTTAATGATGGTTGCATTTAGCTTTTATAGCAGTGCAATACAATTTAAAGATGCGCTGCACTTAATCACTATTGGCACAATAGGTATGATGATTTTAGCAATGATGACGCGTGTATCGCATGGTCATACAGGGCGTACACTCGCTATTCCTCATTACATGGCTGTTGCTTTTGCACTTGTGTTAGTAGCCGCTATTACTCGTTCATTACTCCCTTTTATTATTGGGCCTCACCTTGCTTGGCAAATAAGTGCTTTGCTGTGGCTAGTGGCTTTTTCATTATTTTTAATTCACTGCACACCTATATTAACGCGGCGTCGTGTTGATGGGCGTCGTGGTTAGTTCATCCATAGGAAACACATATGTTATCTGATAAAACCATTGAGATTGTAAAAAGCACAGTTCCGTTATTAGCGCAGGCGGGTACGGTTGTTACCGATCATTTTTATAAGCGTTTATTTAGCCATAATCCTGAGCTTAAAAATATTTTTAATATGGCGAATCAAGATACAGGTCGTCAGCAATTTGCACTTTTTAATGCATTGGCTGCGTATGCACAAAATATTGATAATTTAGCCGTATTAAAAGAAGCGCTAACACGTATTAATCATAAACATACCAGCTTGAATATTTTACCTGAGCATTACCCTATTGTAGGTGCGCATTTAATTGGTACATTAAAAGAGCTTATTCCTGAGCAATTTACTCCCGATGTTGAATACGCTTGGCGCGAAGCTTACGGCGTACTTGCTGATATTTGTATAACCGAAGAAGCTGCTTTGTATGAGCACAGTAAAAATAAACACGGTGGTTGGGCGGGAACTCGCCAATTTAAAATAACCAACAAACAGGCCGAATCAGAACTAGTAACAAGCTTTACACTTACGCCAGTTGATGGCGAAGCTGTTATTAAACATAAACCAGGGCAGTATTTAGGTATTAAAGTTAAGCCAGAGGGCGCTGAATATGAAGAAATTCGCCAGTATTCTATTTCGCAAAAAAGTAACGCTAAAAACTACCGTATTAGTGTTAAAAAAGAGCTACAGCCACAGCCTGGCATGGTGTCTAATTATTTACACTCATTAGAGCAAGGCACTATTGTTGAGTTATACCCGCCGGCAGGAGACTTCTTTTTACGCAATAACACAAGTCCAGTGGTTCTCATTTCAGCAGGTGTTGGGCAAACGCCAATGCTGGCTATGCTTGAAACGTTATTAAGTGACAATTCTAATCAAGAGATTATGTATTTACATGCTTGCGAAAATACTCAGCAACATTCGTTTTCAAAATATTTATATGATCTAACAGCGCAGAATAACCACTTGAAAACAATAACGTGGTTTAACCAAGCGACAGAGGGCGCTGACTTTACTGGGTTAATGAACCTAAATGCAGTACAAGCACAGCTACCATTGAGTAATGGCGACTTTTACTTATGTGGTCCTGCCGGTTTTATGGCATTTATAAAAAAGCAGTTACTTGAACTAGGTGTTAAAAACGAGCAGATTCATTATGAAGTGTTTGGTCCGCATGAAGACTTGTAATAACGCTTTAAAATAGAAAAAGGCGTACAGCGATGTGCTGCGCGCCTTTTTATAAACGCTAATAAAGTGCCTTATAACTCTTTACAGGTCACACCTTCAAGTACTGTAGGAAGCTCTTTTTTAGGATAGTAAAGCTCGCATTGGTTATTACGTAGTTGCAAAATAAACTTCTCAGATTTTATATTATGCGCGCCCATAATTACTCTGCCATCAGACCCTTTACTCATTGCATGATCAATTAGCAGTTCGCTACGTTTAGTAAATACGGAATCGGAAAGTGTTACTAATGCGCCTCCCTTAGCTTGTTGAATTGCCTGTTGTAGTGTTGCAATAACGCTAGGATTAACGCTCGTTAATATAGCGGGTTTAGCGGGATCACTATTTACACTTTGGCATCCACCTAAAGCGAATAAGGTAGCTAATGGGAGTACTAATTTAGCCATTACCTTTCCTCACTCAGTGTTGGCCAAGTTAAGTCCATATTACGCTGGGTAAATTGCTCAGGCATATTTAAAGGAATGAGAGATTCACGAGAGCTTGAAAAATTAGCTGGCTCTGCTTTTGCAGCAGCCGTTCTAATTGGGCAATTGCCATTTTCTACATGAAACAATGCGGTGGCTAAAACGGCCTCGTCACTGTCGCCTAACTGATGATCAAAGTCGTCCTCAATTTCACAACCTTGAACATCAGCATCAAATTGTGGCGTAGGGGTTGGTGTAAAACCCGCAGCGTATTCGCCAAATCCTTTGCTATTTACCCCACTAAATTGAATAGTGTAATAGGTTGTTGCGCAGTTATGAGTTGGGGTAAAGCCATAGGGCTTACCGCAGGTTGTATCGCCAATTAAAATAACTTCTGCGTCTATACCTTTTAAACCATTAATAAAAGCTTCTGATGCCGAACAAGTGCCTGATGTGCTTAATACATAAACCTTCGATAAGTTTAAATCAGGTAGGTTTTCACCTGTGCTAAAAAAAGTAGAGTAATCTATTTCTTCATCAATAAATGGAAAAGGTGAATCAACGGGTTGTTTATCGTTTTGTTGAGTTTGATAATAAAAGCGGTTGTTAACGTTGGCATTACCGGCAACCATATAAGCTAATTGTGCCGACAGTGCTAATAAACCACCACCGTTATATCTAAAGTCGATTACAAGCTCATCAATACCATCGGTTTTAAACTTATTTACTGCATCAATAAGCCCTTCTTGGGCAATGCTTATATGGCTATTAAATTGCATGTAACCCACGCTTGAACCATTTGCGGTTGTAATCGTTTTAACATTTTGAACCGGTGTTTGTTCAATATTGCCAGCGGTTACATTAAATGTTTTTTCGGCGCCATCGTTACTGCGTACAACAATAGTATGTGAGTCGCCGTTAGTAGGACTAAATAAACCTTCGTTAAGCGTATCTACACCCGACTGTGTATTGGAATTAATGCTAACACCGTCAACTGAAAGTACAGTATCACCACGTTGAAAGCCTATTTGGCTTGCAGGTGAATCATCTTCAAGATAAGCGACGCGTAAAATACGGTCGGCTGTATCGCCAATAAACGCCCAATTTATACCGTAACCAGAAGTAACGCCCGATTGCGCTTCTTGAAAGTAATCTTCAGTAGGTTCTGAAAAATGAAAGTTATCTTTTTTTGCTCCTGAGTCGGTAAGCTGCTCTGTTTTTAATTGGGCAAAATAATCGGCTACTGTGGCAAAGCTTTCAGGATCGTTATCGGCAATCTCATCATACCAAAGGTAGGTTTCGTCGCTCCAAGAACGAAGCCAGAGTTTTTCGTAAAGGGCAGAACCGGCTTGATCTGGGTAAGGCTCGTTGTTATTAAAGGGATCGTTACCCGTACGCGGGGTTTCGCAAAAGTTTTTTAAATCGTTAGAGGGTTCAAATACACCCGCAGTCCATGTTGGACTGCTACTAACAGGTGTTGTAACTACAGGGGCTGAGTCGATACCGCTACCGCCGCCGCCACAACCGGTCAAAGTAAAGCCCGCAAATGCAGTGAAAATGGCAAGCGAGGTTTTATTATTTTTAAACATAGTTAAGGGCTTTTTTGTAAATAAGTTGTTTAAAATATTACAACACTCGCTCGTTTATTCAACATTTATAACTTTGATTTATGTAAATGAGTGTTAAAGCTTAGAGCTTGCTCGCACTACTTGTATCTGCGAATGCTTGCTTTTGCCATGCATTAAATAACTTTTGCTGTTTATCAGAGATTTTTAAACCGTATGTTTTTTGCATGTAAGCGTAGGTGTCAGCTATACGTTTTCGTGCATAAACAGGCGGTTCAACTACACGTTGCTTAAAGTTTACTTTTACTTCGCAACGACCATATTGTGTGGCGTTTTCGCTAAGCATACCAAAACGATAATTAGAGCGATCGGCATTAATTTCGCCAATAGCTGGCGCTAAGTTATTTATATCAGCTTCCATTTTTCTAAATTTAGCACTTACTTTACGGCAGTTTTTACGCCCGCCATCTTGCCAGCATTGTAGCTGGTGACCAAATTCCCACGCCGGAACAATGTGCTCCCACTCAATGCGTAGTGCTCGCACATTTACTTTACCTGAGCGGGTAAGGGTATTTCGAGGAATGTAACCACAGTTAGACGGGTCAGGAACGAGTTTTTTGCCTTCTTTTTTAATATCACAGCCGCAGTAAATGCTTTTGGCGTTGTCAGGTAGGGTTTTAATTAAATGTCTTTTAGCCGTTGAAAAACGGGTAAATTGTTCGGCTGATACCGAAACGCACACACAACAAGCCAATAAGGCCAGAATAAATCGAGTCATATCCATCACAAATGTGAACTACAGGAATAGGCAGTTTAAAGCCTTGAAGATAAAAGATAAAGTTAACTTAAGGCCTACGCTTATATTAATAAAAAGTGCCTGATTAATTTTTTACTCAAAGTTATTTTCACTATTCATTTATTTCTCACTATTTATCGTATTTTAACCACACAAGGTTACCCGTTAAGGAGTATGCTTAAAGCTTACTCAATATGAGGATTTGGATTGCAAATGAAATTTGTTGATTATTATGCAGTGCTTGGAATATCGCCTGATGCAGATGATAAAGCGGTTAAAGTTGCTTATAAAAAGTTAGCCAGAAAATATCACCCAGATGTAAGCAAAGAGCCTCAAGCAGAAGATAAGTTTAAAGAAATAGCAGAAGCTTACGAAGTCATCCATAACAAAGAAGAACGGGTAAAATACGACGAGTTACGTCGTCACCAACAAAATCGTGCTCGTCAACAGCAAGGCCATTATGGTGGTAACAATGCCTCTTCGCAAAGTAATTATCAGCAAAGCGATCCTCAAACCGACCAAGAGTTTTCTGACTTTATTAATTCAATGTTTGGCGGAGCTGGTGGATTCGATCGTTCCGGGCAGAGCAGAAGTAACGCCGCTCGCGCGCAAAAAGGACAAGATGTGGAAATAGAGTTCCCAATTTTTCTTGAAGAGACTTTAGTTGATACCGTGAAGCCTGTTGAGTTTATGTTACCGCAGCGAGACAGCAGTGGCCGTGTCACTGAAATTAAAAAATCACTTAAAGTGAAAATTCCTGCAGGCTCAGTAAATGGCGAGCGAATTCGACTAAAAGGGCAAGGCGGATTAGGGTCAGCTAATGGGCAAAATGGCGACTTGTATTTACAAATTAGTTTAGTGCCTCACCCATTATTTGATGTTGAGGGTCATAACCTAAATATAGTTGTCCCTCTTGCACCATGGGAAGCGGCTCTTGGTACAAAGCTAAATTTACCTACGTTGACAGGAAACATCCAATTAACTATTCCTTCTAATAGTCAGTCTGGTCAACGCTTGCGTATTAAAGGTAAGGGATTAATGAGTAAAAAAGCTAAAGGTGATTTATTTGCTGTGCTTAAAATTGTTAATCCAACATCTGTTGATGATGCCAGTAAAAAACTGTGGGAAGAATTAGCCAAAAAAGCTCACTTTGATCCCCGTAATAACTGGAGCAAGCCATAATGCAAATTATCGTGACACAAAAAGACGATTTACTTACTAGCAAAGAGCTATGTTTGAGCAGTGATATTAGCGAAGCAATTTTATATGAGCTAGTTGAGCATAATATTGCGGTTCCAATTGAGGGGGATCATGTTACGCAGTGGCAATTTACGGTATCTGCAGTGACCTTAGTTAAAAAAGCGGCCCGTATCCAACATGACTTTTCGTTAGATTGGTCGGCAATAGCTTTAGTTTTACAATTGCTGGATGAGCGTGATGAGTTGATTTTCGAAAACGAAATGTTAAAGCGACATTTGAGTCGATTTAAGCACTTGGAATAAAATAAGCCCTAGGCTTATTTACTCTTTGATAAGTGGGCGCTAGCTCTCAAAAACCAATATGACTACTTTGATTTATTCTTATTTTTAATTCGGATAAATCGTTTTAGTCGTATATTTTGTATTAGTAGTAATATTCCACTTAAACAAAAAAGTACGCTAGTTGCTGAAAAGCTAATAAGTAGTGGATTATTAAAATTCTCTCGCTCATCGTAATCCATAATATGTAACATCCAAAAAAAGTCGAATATTCGCCATAGCGTGCTGCGAACGGTAACAACTTTGCCGTTATTTTCTGACAAGTACAGTGTTGTGTTAAATGTGTCGTCAAATTGTACCTGCCAAACATTGGTTTTATATCCAACTTCTCGCATACCTTGCTTTAGTAGTACAGCGCTTGTTACTTGAGCGTCAATAAGTAAGTGTGCTTTAGCATTTGCGGTAATTTGTATTTTAGTTGGCGGTTCAAATGGTCGGCCTGTTATGCCATTGAAGCTTTGCTGCTCGTTATTACTAAAGACAGTAATAAGTGGTGTAGTTAAGAAGTTCTCAAAAATTATTTGTGTTGGATTAACCACCTGAGAGGCAATATCGTCAAGGGAGGCAACATAATCAGCCTGCGTAAATGGGTTATTAAGAGTACGTGTTGCAAGATGCTCCCCATGAACTTTATCAAGAGGGATTGCACTCATAATTAAACCACCTAGTAACCATGCTAAAATTTGTAGTGCTAATAAATAACCTAACCATTTATGTAACTTGCGAGCATGTTTAAATATTTTTTTATTCATGTTTTAGTCTTATTATTTTTAGAAGCTAGTTTATTACATTAATGGGATAAGTTACTGCGACATTTTGTCGCAGTTTAAACTATAGCTTACTGTAATCATTTAAAAATAAAAAAGATTACACTTAAATTCCTAACATGACTTATCTGTTTAATTGAGCTGAATGTTTTATATCCAGCCAGCTTTAAATGCTAAAAAATACTTAAAAGCTGCGAAATATCCATATAAAGTGGTTAATAGAGCATAGTTGATTTGGTATAACGGTAAAACTGCGTTAAAGTTTGCAATGAAATTATTAGAGGATAAATACGAAACGATGTCGGAAATTCAATTTTTAAATGTAGATCTTGAGCTTGAATCAAAGCAAGATATTAGTTTGCTAGTGGCGGACTTGAAAAAAGTCGCGACGATTTTACATTATGACAAAGACGAATACCGTCAACTAGCGCGTATTGAAGCTACAGGTGAGGTGAGCACACCTGATAAAGCCATAAACCATATATGTGAGCTTATTGAATCGTGTTCGCGTAACGCGCTAAAGCAATGGTTAAGCTGTTCACGTAGAACGTTTGATATTGGTTTTGAATCAGGGACTTCTCCTAAGTGCTTTAATCAAGCCTTAGATGCAGATACATTATTGCGTATATCTGCGATTGGTGCGGGTATGGAAATTACCATTTACCCAATCGAAAAGTAACTATCTTCGCTCTACGACTGCTGCGGTCATTTTTGATACGCAGCACAGCTCATTGCGGCTATTTGTAATTTTTATTTCCCACACTGAACTACGTTTGCCAATATGAAACGCTCTTGCCGTTGCTGTTAAAGTGCCGTTGCGAGATGCTTTTAAATGACTTGCGCTAATCTCCTGTCCTACACAGTAAAATTTAGTAAAATCGACAACAAAGTTAGCGGCATAGCTGGCAACTGTTTCGGCAAGTACAACGTTAGCACCGCCGTGAACCATCCCCATTGGGTTATGATGCTCAGGAATTGCCGGCATTGTGGCAACCAAATAATCATCGCCAATTTCTGTGACTTCTATCCCCATAGTTTTCATTAATGTTCCTTGGCCATTAATGCCTTGTTCTAACTGCTTGCACAGCTCTAAGGTGATGGGCTGGTACCAAATACTCATAATGTCTCCTTTGCATTTTTAATCATTTATAAACTTAGCTTTAGTTATATCCCTAAAATGTACACAAGTGAAATTACTTTAGCTATTTTAAGGCTTAATTTAAATTTGCGATTTTTATTTAACTGTATATACTCACAGTTAAATGTACTGTATGGAAAACCAGTTGTATGCGACCATTAACGAACCGCCAAGCTCAAATACTCGAACTAATTAAAGTTTTTATTAAAGACACTGGTATGCCTCCTACACGTGCTGAAATAGCGCAAACATTAGGTTTTAAAAGTGCCAATGCTGCTGAAGAACATTTAAAAGCACTTGCTAAAAAAGGCGCAATTAAAATGAAACCAGGTGCAAGCCGTGGTATTCAATTAATTGAAGAAGAAGAGCCAGAACAATTAGGTTTACCGCTTATAGGGCGTGTTGCTGCTGGTTCACCTATTTTGGCGCAAGAGCACGTTGAAAGTCACTGCAAAATCGATCCATTAATGTTTAAACCGGCTGCAGATTTTTTACTACGCGTTAACGGTATGAGCATGAAAGATATTGGTATTATGGATGGTGATTTACTTGCTGTACATCGTACTCAAACCGCTGAAAATGGACAAGTTGTTGTTGCTCGCCTAGACGAAGACGTAACTGTAAAACGTCTTGAGAAAGCGGGTCGTAAAGTATTACTTCATGCTGAAAACGACGATTTTGACTCTATTGAAGTAGATCTTGAGAATGAGTCTTTTAATATTGAAGGCTTAGCCGTTGGCGTTATAAGAAACGCTGATTGGATGTGACTTTAAAAATAGCTTTTAAACAAGCAGTTTTATAAATGCGTACTAATTAGTACGCATTTTTGTTTTAGAATTTGTACTAAAAAAAGGGCGTAAACAGCCCACTGACTATTTAAGCTGTAAACTTTTTTGCACTTATATTTTCCCCCTCCGAATGCGTTAAACCCCTTTGTTTTGCTCATATTTTGAACTTCCTGTTGCCCAGTTGATTACCGATTTTTTATTAATTATTCAATATCACCTGATTGTTTTTTATACTAAAACTTGCTTGTTGTTCGTTTTTTAGCTAATTGTTAATGTGCTGAGCTAATAATAACTCACAGCTTTTTAGTTTTGAGAACACACAATATACACAAACTCGTTGTTGGCGCAGCAAAACCAATCAATATTAAATAAGATTGGCTAAAAAAATAAAAATAACGAATTGGCGTTTAAGCCGTATGCCTCTTCGCTTTGCATTCGCAATAGCATCAAAGGAGCCGTCACATGGGTAAACTGACCTCTACCTTGTGGCTTATATTATGTGTTTTTTCGCACCCAGTTTTGGCTAACAGCCAATACAATATGCGCAAAGGCGTAACCGATATAAGCAATAATGTATATCAGCTGCACATGACCATATTTATAATATGTTGTGTGATTGGGGTGATAGTGTTCGCAATTATGTTTTGGGCACTTATTCATCACCGTAAATCTAAAGGGGCTGTACCTGCCCAATTTCACGAAAGCACTAAAGTAGAAATACTTTGGACTGCAATTCCGTTTGTTATTTTAATTGCTATGGCAGTACCAGCCACTAAAACCCTAATTGCAATGGAAGATGCCAGCAAAGCTGATCTCACTATTAAAATTACGGGTTCGCAATGGAAATGGCATTATGAATATATGGGCGAAGATGTAGAGTTCTACTCTATTTTATCTACCCCGCAAGATGAAATCGCGAATCTTGCAGATAAAAATCCTAACTACTTACTTGAGGTTGATAAGCCTCTTGTACTGCCAATAAATCAAAAAGTACGATTTTTAATGACTTCTGACGATGTTATTCACTCTTGGTGGGTACCTGATTTTGCAGTTAAAAAAGATGCGAACCCCGGCTTTATAAACGAAACATGGACGAACATAAACGAAGAAGGTACTTACCGAGGCCAATGTGCTGAGTTGTGTGGTAAAGACCATGGCTTTATGCCCGTTGTGGTGGTCGCTAAATCTGAGGCTGATTTTAAAACATGGCTTACAGATGCAAAGCAGGCTAAACAAAAAGCAGCATTAGCAGATGCCGCATTACTTGATAAAACCCTCCCAAAAGAAGAATTAATGACTTTAGGCGAACAAGTATATATGGCTAATTGTGCTGCATGTCATCAACCTACTGGCATGGGGTTACCGGGCGTATTTCCTGCACTTAAAGGCAGCCCGATAGTGCTTGGCGATATAAAAGATCACATTGATGTAGTTATCCATGGACGACCCGGTACGGCAATGCAAGCTTTTGCCAAGCAGTTATCTATAAAGCAATTAGCTGCGGTTATTACTTATAAACGTAATGCGTGGGGTAATGATACGGGTGATGTTATTCAACCGAGTCAAATACAGACAGCACTTGATGCCAAAGTGGAGGCGAACTAATGAGTAGCATAGTAGAACAACCTAACGCCAATGAAGCTCATCATGCTCATCACCCAGCTAAAGGTTTTAAACGCTGGCTTTACACAACTAATCATAAAGATATAGGTAGTTTATATTTAATTTTTTCGCTGACCATGTTCTTAATTGGTGGCGCAATGGCCATGGTGATCAGGGCTGAATTATTTCAACCAGGTTTACAGTTGGTCGACCCTCACTTTTTTAATCAAATGACCACAGTGCATGGTTTAATTATGGTGTTTGGTGCGGTTATGCCCGCCTTTACAGGCCTTGCTAACTGGATGATACCACTCATGATTGGCGCGCCAGATATGGCATTGCCAAGAATGAATAACTGGAGCTTTTGGATTTTACCGTTTGCGTTTTTAATCCTATTGGCATCGTTATTTATGCCTGGTGGGGGTCCTGCATTTGGTTGGACTTTTTATGCACCACTGTCCACAACATACAGTAATGATAATACTGCATTGTTTGTATTTGCCGTACATATTATGGGAATTAGCTCGATAATGGGCGCAATCAATGTGATTGTAACCATAGTGAACTTACGTGCCCCCGGCATGACATGGATGAAGTTGCCCTTATTTGTATGGACGTGGTTAATTACTGCCTTTTTATTAATAGCCGTAATGCCAGTGCTTGCAGGGGCTGTCACTATGGTACTTACCGATAAGTATTTTGCGACCAGCTTTTTTGATGCCGCAGGCGGTGGCGACCCGGTGATGTTCCAACACATTTTTTGGTTTTTTGGTCACCCTGAAGTATACATAATGATTCTTCCTGCCTTTGGCATTATATCTACAATAGTGCCTACCTTTTCTCGTAAAAAACTTTTTGGTTATGCATCAATGGTCTACGCCACATCCTCAATTGCGCTACTTAGCTTTATTGTTTGGGCGCATCATATGTTTACCACTGGGATGCCGGTCGCTGGCGAGTTGTTTTTTATGTACGCGACCATGCTTATATCGGTACCTACAGGAGTAAAAGTATTTAATTGGGTTGCCACAATGTGGAAAGGCTCAATAACTTTTGAAGTGCCAATGCTTTTTAGTATTGCGTTTATTGTGCTGTTTACCTTGGGTGGTTTTTCGGGATTGATGCTGGCAATTACACCTGCTGACTTTCAATATCACGATACTTATTTTGTAGTGGCGCACTTTCATTATGTATTAGTAACAGGGGCTGTATTTTCGATAATGGCAGGGGCTTATTACTGGCTGCCCAAGTGGACGGGCAATATGTTTAATATCACATTGGCTAAATGGCATTTTTGGCTATCGCTGGTGAGCGTGAACGTACTGTTTTTTCCTATGCATTTTGTAGGGCTTGCCGGTATGCCGCGTCGAATTCCCGATTATGCACTTCAATTTGCCGACTTTAACGCAATCATAAGTATTGGTGGATTTGCCTTTGGTTTATCGCAATTGTTGTTTGTAGCTGTGGTAATTAAATGCGCGCGTGGCGGTGATAAAGTGCCTGCAAAAGTATGGGAAGGGGCAGAAGGCCTTGAGTGGGAAGTTGGCTCTCCAGCGCCATATCATACTTTTTCTACGCCGCCGGTAATTAAGTAATGACACACGCACCGCTACTCAAACGTTTGGTACTTATTTGCATAGGCATGTTTGCCTTTGCCTTTGCTTTAGTACCTTTGTATGACGTGTTTTGTGATGTAACAGGGCTTAATGGAAAACCTTCGCTTGAGCAGGCAGAGCAAAGTACACAAATAGTACAAAACCGAGAAGTCGGCGTTAGCTTTACTACTCACGCACAAAGTGGTGCACCGTTTGAAGTCAAATCAAAAGAATACAGTGTAGTGGTAAAACCCGGTGCAATGCGTGAAGTAATGTTTAGTGCTAAAAATAACAGCAATCTGGATAAAGTAATGCAGGCTGTACCATCAGTCTCGCCAGGTAAAGCGGCAAAGTATTTACATAAAATAGCCTGTTTTTGCTTTGATCAGCAACCTCTAAAAGCAGGGGAAGAACTTGAATTTAAATTGCTTTTTTATGTTGATACCGCACTGCCAAGCGACATTGAAGAATTAACTTTATCTTATACCGTATTTGATATTAGTGAACAGCTGGTGGCAAATAATAACTAGCTTTTTAAACTAGTGTGAAACTAGGAGTAAATAAAATGAATCAAGAATATGAGCATTATTACGTACCTGAGCAAAGTCCGTGGCCTATTGTAGGTGCTGTTGCATTGTTTTTTATTGCAGTAGGGGCAGGCTTAACAGTTATGAGTGTAGGTAAAGAAGGTGGTAGCGGGGTTTATCTGCTTTATGCCGGTATTGCTGTACTTGTGTATATGTTGTTTAGCTGGTTTAAAAATGTAATTAGTGAGTCAGACCAAGGTTTGTACTCAGCACAAATGGATCGCTCTTTTAGACAAGGTATGAGCTGGTTTATTTTTTCTGAAGTTATGTTTTTTATGGCCTTTTTTGGTGCGCTTTTTTATGCACGGGTATTGTCGGTACCTTGGCTTGGAGGCGCAGGCAATAATGCAATGACTAACGAGGTATTATGGCCTACTTTTGAAGCCGTTTGGCCGCTAGTTTCAACACCTGCTGGCGAAACTACTCAAGCTATGGGCTGGCAAGGCTTACCACTTATAAATACCTTAATACTGCTTACCTCCTCAGTTACTTTACATTTTGCCCACGTAGCGATGGAAAACAATAAACGCACTCCACTTAAGGTTTTTTTAGGCGCTACTATTTTATTGGGTGTTTGCTTTTTAGGGCTGCAAGTTGAGGAGTACATGCATGCATATAATGACCTTAATCTAACGCTAGATGCGGGTATTTACGGTAATACGTTCTTTTTATTGACTGGTTTTCATGGCATGCATGTAACGCTAGGAACCGTACTTTTATTTGTAATATTTTTACGGATATTAAAAGGGCACTTTACTAAAGATAAGCATTTTGCTTTTCAAGCAGCTGCTTGGTATTGGCACTTTGTTGATGTGGTGTGGCTGTGTTTGTTTGTATTTGTATATGTGCTGTAGCGTTTATTGGCGAATTATTTGCTTTAATAAAACCAAGTTTAAGCGCTGCAATAACAACAACTAAAACAACGACCGAAAACAATACGCGACGACCTAAAAAGTGAGACATAGGTCGTCCCCCAGTTTTCCCTGACACCATAATAAACAATGCTCTAAATAAGTTAAAAAGTATAAATATTAACAACAGTACGATAATAATTTTAATAATCACTGAGTTGACCCTTTATGCAGTTAGTTTTATGGCACAAACAAAAGCTTAGTTCACTAATCACACTTTGTATGGTTGTGGTTGTTGTACTTGTGTGTGTGCGACTAGGATTTTGGCAGTTGGAGCGGGGTGAGCAAAAACAGCAGCAACTAACCGCTATTGCTAAGCAACAGAATCGGGGTGTGGTGAGCTGGTCTCAATTACTTAACCTGCCTGATAGCTGGAACAAAACAGGTGTATTGGTTGAGTTAAAAGGGCGGTTTGTACAAAACCAATATTGGCTTTTAGATAATCAAGTTTATAACGGACAAGTAGGGTACGACCTACTTGCTTTACTAAAGCCAGCCAGCGAAGAAAAAGTGATTTTAGTTAATTTAGGATGGGTAAAAGCGCCTATATCTAGAGATACACTGCCAATGGTTACTCTGCCTACAGGTGTTTTTATTCTTAAAGCGCAAATAAAAGAAAATAACCTAAGTAGCTTTACGCTTGAAGATAAAACTACAAATAACGACTTACCTACAAGAATCCAATCTATCGACTTGAATATGCTGAGCACTCAAAGCCAGCAATCATTAATTAATTTTATGGCTTACAGACAAGGTACTGGTGATGAGATTGCAACACCTCATTATGAGGCCGTTGTTATGAGCCCTCAAAAGCATAATGCCTACGCTGTGCAATGGTTTTTAATTGCTGTTGCATGTGCTGTTGTGGCTATTTTTGCGAGTAAAAAAAGGACACATAATGAAAAATAATCCCCTTTTGTTGTTTGTGGGCTGCTGCGCAATCCCATTGGTTTTGGCATATGGCGCTTTAAAGTTTGATTGGTTGCCTACTGCAATTACTAATAATGGTGAGTTTTTAAGCCAAGAAATAAAACTTAAAAATTGGCCGCAAAATAATCCCAAACAATGGACTATCGCACTTAATTATTCAAACGAATGTAACACCCCATGCAGCGAACAGCTCAATGCACTTAATAACTTATATGTGGCACTTGGTAAAAACCAAGGCAAGGTTGATATGGCTGTAATGGGAAGCCCCGACAATAAAAATCTACCATGGAAAGTTATTACCGAACAACAGAGTTTAAATCCTGCAAGTTTATATTTAATTGATCATATGGGGTTAGTGGTACTTGAATATCCCTTTAAGGTCGAGCCACAAGAAAACCGTTTAGTACAAAAAGGGTTATTAAAAGATCTAAAAAAATTACTTAACTATTCTCGTTCTAGCTAATTAAGTTGAGCTTAAGTTGGAGTATCTGATGTATAAAAATTATAAAAACTTAGTATTAATAACAGGATTACTCGCTTTGATTGTAGTTGCTTTAGGTGCGTACACCCGCTTAAGTGATGCAGGTTTAGGGTGCCCCGATTGGCCTGGTTGTTATGGCTTTTTAACGGTACCTAAGCATGAGGCTGACATAGCCTTAGCAACTCAAAGCTACCCCGATATGATGTTCGAAACCGCAAAAGCGTGGAAAGAAATGATTCATCGCTACTTTGCAGGTGCTTTAGGCTTACTTATTTTAGGTTTATTTGTGTTGGCTTTTTTAAAACGCCAATATCCAACTACGCCAGTTAAATTGCCTTTGGCTTTACTTCTACTCGTGGTATTTCAGGCTGCCCTTGGTATGTGGACAGTAACCATGAACCTTCAGCCGCTTATTGTAATGGGCCACTTATTAGGTGGCTTTAGTATTTTGTCACTTATAACGCTTTTATATTTACGGCTAACCGCAAAACCTATTATGGGTGGCGATAGCGGCGCAAAACGCTATTTTGGTTTAAGTTTAGTAGCGCTCAGTGTATTAATTATCCAAATTGCACTTGGTGGTTGGCTGGCTGCAAATTACGCCGCTCCTCATTGTAGTGGTTTGCCATTGTGTAATTATGCACAACCGTTTTCATTGAGTAGCGTATTTCAATTACCACTTGAGCACAGTAATTATGAGTTTGGTGTGTTATCGCAGCAAGCGCGTATGTCTATTCATTTATTACACCGCATTTGGGCACTGGTTACTTGCATCGTTCTGGCGCTAATTATGTGGAAAATATACAGCCAAGCGTACTCTAAAAAAATTAAAAATTGCGTGGTGAGCGTATTGCTTACCCTGCTTTGCCAAATTAGCTTAGGGCTTATTTTAGTACATTGGCATATTCCGTTGGGAGTTGCACTGGCGCATAACTTGATGGCTGCCATACTATTATTAAGCATGGTTAGGTTGTGTTATTACCTAAAATCACGCACATAAAGGGGAAATATAATGGCACTTATAATTGATAAAAAAATACTGCTACCCGTTAATGCTCAATCGCTAATTTCGCGTACTCATAATTTGCTGCAAGACTACTTAGCAATTAGTAAATTTAAAGTGGTAGCCATGCTGGTACTAACAGCTTGGGTTGGTTTAGCGCTGGCTCCTGATGTAGGGCGAGGTATGGCTGTACAGTTTATTAGCTTGTTAGGTATAGGACTACTTTCTGCTGCTGCAGCGGTTATTAATCATGTGGTTGATAGTGAGATAGACTCAAAAATGGCAAGGACTCGTCATCGTCCTGTGGCTAAAGGGCGCTTAAGTAAAACACATGCGCTTAGCTTTGCAGCTGTTATTGGGGTTGCTGGTTTTATTATGCTAATGGTGTGGGCTAATACTTTAACCGCTATATTAACGTTATTTGCATTGGTAGGTTATGCATTTGTTTATACATCATTTTTAAAGCGTGCAACGCCGCAAAATATTGTTATAGGTGGGTTGGCTGGCGCAATGCCTCCATTATTAGGTTGGGTGTCAGAAACAAACCAAATGGCAGCAGCCCCTTGGTTGCTCGTAATGATAATATTTACCTGGACCCCACCACACTTTTGGGCGCTGGCTATAGCACGAAAAAGTGATTATGAACGTGCTAAAATCCCTATGTTACCAGTAACCCATGGAATCGACTTTTGTAAAACGTGCGTCGTTGCCTACTCTGTTTTACTCGCTGTTGTTTGCGTATTACCTTATTTAATCGGTATGTCTGGATTAATATATTTAATAGGTGCGTGTGTATTAAATGCAGTGTTTATATATAAAGCCGCCAAATTAAAAATTGCTGGAAATGATGAGACTGCAATGGACTTATTTCGTTTTTCGATTATTCATTTAATGGTACTCTTTGTAATCTTATTTATAGATAAATGGCTCCCTTTATGAAGCAGTTATGGCTTGGATTAATTGTTGTTTTTGTTTTGTTTTTATCAGCATGTTCAAATGAAAATAGTCCACCAGATGTAGATGCATTAGTTTACGAAAATGCAAAGCCATTGTCTGATTTTACGTTAAACGATCAGCGCGGCGAATTAGTGACTAAGCAACAATTTGTAGGACAGTGGAATTTAGTATTTTTAGGCTACACAAGCTGTCCAGATATTTGTCCATTAACACTTGCTAAGTTAAATGCTGTTTATAAAAACTTACAAGCAGATTATCCGCTACAAATTTGGTTTTTATCGGTTGATCCAAAACGCGATACACCAGCTAAACGAAAGCAATATATAGATTACTTTAATCCTGACTTTTTAGCTGTATCAGGGGAACATAAACACCTTTTTCCTGTTGTTAGAGAGCTTGGTTTAATTTACGCGATTAGCGATAGTAGTGAATCAGAATATGCAGTTGATCATAGTGCTTCGGTCGCTATGGTTGATCAAAATGGAGCCGTTAGAGCTATTTTTAAACCAGAATTTAAACAAGGTAGTGTGCCATTAATTAATGCGACGACTTTAACGCAAGAGTTTAAAAAAATAGCCGATTACTACAAAAACTAGTTTTTACTTTTTACCAATTTGAAAGGAGCTTTAGGCTCCTTTTTTTGTTTTTTAACGACGATTTAAATTTAATTAAGCATTTTATGGCAATTTTAATAACTAGGGCTAAGCTTTTGTTATGAATTGAATTGACAGGGAATGCACCTACTAAATGCTAAAACTTCCAAGCGAACTTGCTATTACGCAAGTTGAAACACTACATCAAGATTTACTGCACGAACTCAATAGCAACGATGATATCTGTCTTGATATTAACGATGTGATTTCTGCTGATACTGCCTCAATTCAACTTTTATGCGCCTTACAAAAACACCTACTTACCATACAGCACAAAATCATTTGGGTAGGCAGTAGCGAGGCCTTAACACATACAATCAATAAACTTGGCTTAAGCCAATACTTAACAACCGAAAGTAAAAGTTAGGGGTATATATGAAAAGAATTTTAGCGGTTGATGACTCAGCATCGATGCGTCAAATGGTGAGCTTTACATTAAAAACCGCAGGGTTTGATGTAACCGAAGCTAAAGATGGCAGTGAAGCTCTCGCTATTGCCAAGCAGCAAGACTTTGATGCCGTGATCTCAGATGTAAACATGCCAATAATGGATGGAATTACATTAATACGAGAGCTGCGTACTTTGCCTAGTTATAAATTTACACCATTACTGATGCTTACAACTGAGTCGGGTTTAGAAAAAAAAGTAGAAGGTAAAGCTGCTGGGGCAACAGGCTGGATTGTTAAACCATTTAATCCCGATCAGCTACTAGCGGTAATTAAAAAAGTTATTCGCTAAGGAGCGCAGTGTGAGTATAGATTTAAGTCAATTTTTTGAAGTTTTCTTTGAAGAGAGTTTTGAAGGCCTAGATACCATGGAGGCTGAGCTATTAAACTTAGTGCCAGGTGAGGAAGATTTAGAAACTATCAACACTATTTTTAGAGCTGCTCACTCAATAAAAGGAGGCAGTGGGACATTTGGTTTTAGCTCCGTTGCTGACTTTACTCATGTACTTGAAACATTACTAGATCAAATTCGCCAAGGTGAACGAGAGCTTAGTACCGAGCATGTTAATTTATTACTCAAAGCTGTGGATTGCTTACGCGCTTTACTTGCTGCACTTCAAGGTGAACAAGAGCCAGATTTAACCGAAGCAGATTTGTTAAAAGTACAATTTGAACATGTACTTGGAATGAAAAATGAAACACATGAGAATAAACCTCAAAGCTGTGAAGAGCAAACAAGTAGTAATACCTATCAAATAGACTTTAAACCTCATCATCATTTATTTAAAACAGGAAACGAGCCACTGTATATGATCAGTGAGCTTGAAGAGCTAGGTGAGTTAGAAACCACAGTATTTTACGATGAAGTTCCAGAAATCACCGATTTAAGTAGTGATGAATGTTTTTTACATTGGCGCTTTTTTTTAAGCACTAGCCATGATGAAAAAGCCATAAAAGAAGTGTTTGAATGGGTTGAAGACGATGCCGATATAAAAGTTGAATTATGTGGCGGCTTATTTGGCAATGATGAGCCAATACAACCTAATCAAGATGAGATACCTAAAGCTGTTGAGCTTGAAGAACCCGATTCAATAAAAGTAGCTGAGTTACCAAGTAAGCCACAGCAACCCGTTGCTAATAAAGATAAAAAACCTACAAGTGCACCAGAATCTACCTCTATACGTGTTGGCATTGATAAAGTTGATTCGTTAATAAATATGGTAGGTGAACTTGTTATTACACAAGCCATGCTAAATCAACTCAGCGAACAAGAAATCACACCAGCCACAATCACTTTACTACAAGAAGGCTTAGCACAACTTGCACATAATACGCGTGATTTACAAGAAAATGTGATGCGTATTCGTATGCTCCCAATTAATTTTGTATTTAGTCGTTTTCCTCGATTAGTGCGAGATATAGCGCAAAAGCTAAATAAGCAGGTTGAGCTAAAGCTGATTGGAGAGCAAACCGAGCTTGATAAAACAGTAATGGAAAAAATATCTGACCCTATGGTGCATTTAGTAAGAAACTCACTTGATCATGGGTTAGAGACTGTTGAGCAAAGACTGGCGGCAGGTAAAGATCCCGTTGGCACAGTAACCTTAAATGCATTTCATCAGGGTGGAAACATCGTTATTGAAATAATGGATGATGGGCAAGGGTTAAATACAAAAAAAATAAAAGAAAAAGCCATCGCTAACGAATTAATCTCAGCTGATAACCATCTCAATGACGATGAAATAAATGAGCTTATTTTTATGCCCGGCTTTTCGACAATGGATGAGGTAAGTGACTTATCTGGTCGTGGAGTTGGGATGGATGTTGTTAAGCGAAATATCCAATCATTAAATGGCTCAGTGGAAGTAACCTCAGCGCCCGGTGTTGGTTCTACGTTTACTATTAGATTACCCCTTACTCTCGCTATTTTAGATGGGCAATTAGTTAAGGTGGCTCAGCATACTTATATTATTCCGCTCATTTCTATTGTGGAGTCACTGCAAATTGATATTGCAAAAGTGAGTCGAGTGGGTAAAAGCCTTGATGTATTGAGGCTTCGAGACGAATACATTCCTATATTAAGACTCTACGATATTTTTAATCATAAAAATGCTATTGAATCACTCGATAAAACGCTGCTTGTTGTTGTAGAAACAGATAACCAAAAGGTGGGTTTATTAGTTGATGATTTACTGTCTCAACAGCAGGTTGTTATTAAAAGTTTAGAGGCAAACTACCATAAAGTGGATGGCGTATCGGGTGCTACCATTTTAGGAGATGGGCGTGTATCGCTGATTGTGGACATTAGCGGCTTAATAAAGCTCTCAGGCTTAAAAAAGCCAGGTAGCCAAGAACTAACTATTGAAACGCAAGCCACTTTGGAGGCGTTATGAGCTCAGATCAAAGCCAGTTAAGTAACCAATTAAATCTTCAGCAACAGCAAGGTGTAAAACAGTTTTTAACTTTTATTATGGCTGATGAAGAATATGGCGTTGATATTTTAACAGTACAAGAAATTCGCAGTTGGGAAGAAATTACAGTACTGCCCAATGCACCTGAATTTGTAAAAGGCGTTATTAATTTACGCGGAACAATAGTGCCAATTATTGATTTACGGTTGCGTTTTGGATTACCAAGTGTCGACTATGGACCATTAACGGTGGTTATCGTTGTCAAAATAGAATTTGAACTAGGTAGTAAAATTATAGGTGTTGCTGTTGATGCCGTCTCTGATGTTTACAGTATTGCGGAGCAAGATGCGAAAGCGGTTCCTAGTTTGTCTGAATCGAGTAATTGTGAATATGTAGCTGGGTTGGTGAATGTTGGTGAAAAAATGGTAGCGCTAATTGACCTGCAAAAAACAATGAATATTTAGCAAATAGAAACTAAATGAATAATAAACTTAAAGGTGGTGATGAGCATGGGATGGTTTAGTAATCCAAAGCAGTCAAAATCAAGTAATGATTTAATTGTAGACGCATTGAATAAATCATTAGCGGTGATTGAATTTGAACCTAACGGAAAAATAATTACTGCAAATATGAATTTTCTAAACGCGATGGGCTATCGTCTTGAGGAGGTTCAAGGTCAGCATCACTCGATGTTTGTTGACCCAGATGAAGCTCAGGGCAACGATTATAAAAACTTTTGGCAACGCCTGCGTAATGGCGAGTTTATCTCAGATGAGTTTAAGCGTAATGCTAAAGGTGGAACTGAGGTATGGATCCAAGCAACTTATAACCCAATTGTTGATGAGCAAGGGCAAGTATTAAAAGTAGTTAAGTTTGCCACCGACGTGACTGAGCAAAAGTTAATAACAGCAGAAGCCTCAGGGCAAATTAGTGCTATAAGTAAATCTCAAGCGGTTATCGAATTTAATTTAGATGGCACTATTATTGATGCCAATGCTAACTTTTTAAATGCGCTTGGCTATCAACTTAGCGAGATTAAAGGCCAGCACCATAGGCTTTTTATTGATCCCGAACATGCAAATAGTATCGAATATAAAGAATTTTGGGCCAAACTAGGTCGCGGTGAATTTGATTCAGGGGAATATTTAAGAATAGGAAAGCAGGGTCAGGAGGTTTGGATCCAAGCATCTTATAATCCAATTTATGATATGAACGGCAAGCCGTTTAAAGTGATTAAATATGCATCTGATATAACTGAACAAAAAGAGCTTGAAAAGGCATCTCGCAAAGCAGCCGATTTAGCAAATGCGCTTAAAGTTTGCCAAGCAAACGTAATGATTGCTGATGAAAACCTTAAAATAGTATTTGTGAACGACCGTGTTCAGCAAATGCTAAAAGTCCGCGAAAAAGAATTACAAACCGTATTGCCAAGCTTTTCTGTTGATAATTTAATTGGCACCTGTGTTGATGATTTTCATAAGCACCCTAATCATCAACGTGATTTATTAAAAAACCTAGATAAGCCCTATAAAGCCGATCTACTGTTAGCAGGTGTCACTTTTACCTTGATTGCTTCACCTTGGATCAGTCAAGACGGAAAGCATTTAGGCACCATTGTTGAGTGGGAAGATAGAACCAATGAAGTTGCGCTTGAAAAAGAAATCGCTGAGCTTATTGGTGCTGCAGGTAATGGCGAATTAGATACAAGAGTTGCAGAAGACGGGAAGGAAGGGTTCTTTTTACGTTTGGCTCAAGGATTAAATAGCTTAGTTAAAATAGTTGATGATGCCGTTGCCGACACTGGCAATATGCTCGATGCGATGGCAAGTGGTGATTTATCAAAACGTATTGAAAAAGAATACAAAGGTTCATTTGATAAACTTAAACGCGACGCAAATGCTACGGCAGATAAATTAACAGAAGTGATTAATCGCATAAATTCATCGGCAACGTTAGTAGCCAGTGGTGCAGAAGAAATCTCTCAAGGTAATGCAGATTTAAGCCAACGTACAGAAGAGCAAGCCTCGTCACTTGAAGAAACAGCTTCAAGTATGGAGGAAATGACCAGTACCGTTCGTCAAAATGCTGATAACGCAAAAGTAGCAAACGACTTGGCAGAAGAAACCTGTGAAAAAGCGATTCAAGGTGGTGAAGTTGTTAATAGAGCAGTTACGAGCATGTCGGCAATTAATGAGTCGAGCAAAAAAATTGCAGATATTATCGGTGTAATAGACGAAATCGCGTTTCAAACGAATTTATTAGCGCTTAATGCCGCTGTAGAGGCAGCAAGAGCGGGTGAGCAAGGTCGAGGCTTTGCGGTTGTTGCAGGTGAGGTTCGTAATTTAGCGCAGCGCTCTGCGGGCGCAGCGAAAGAAATTAAAGAGTTAATACGAGATAGTGTAGGCAAAGTAGCTGATGGCTCTCAATTAGTTAATGAGTCGGGCGCTACACTTAAAGAGATTGTTGTGTCGGTGCAAAGAGTGACGCAAATGATTTCTGATATTACGGAGGCATCTGAAGAACAAAGTGCGGGTATTGAGCAAGTTAACAAAGCTATTTCTCAAATGGACGAAATGACGCAACAAAATGCCGCTCTAGTAGAGCAAGCCTCTGCTGCTGGTGAGTCTATGGCTGAGCAAGCTAATGAGATGCGCCGATTACTTAACTTTTTCTCAGTAGATCAGCAAGAGATGACAATGATGTCATCAACTATGCGAACCCCTGAACTATCTCATAAGCCGCAAAGTCGTTTTGTGAGTAATAAGCCAAGGGGCGATAACTTTGTAGACTCAGCTGATGAGTGGGAAGAGTTTTAATATTTAGCCTTTTTATGCCTCGTCTAATAAATAGTTACAGCGAGGCACTACTTGTTAGCGTTAGGTTTAATTGGGAGCGGACAATGAAAGAGTTTTTGTGTACCGACCGCGACTTTAAGGAAATTGCCAGTTTAGTTTACAGCGCATGTGGAATTGTATTAGGGGATCATAAGCGAGAGATGGTTTATTCACGCTTAGCAAGACGTATTAGGGAGCGTAAATTAACTGATTTTAAAGCTTACTTAGAGTATTTAAATAGCCATAAAGATCAGGAATTTGATGCCTTTATTAATGCAATAACAACGAACTTAACGTCTTTTTTTCGTGAAATACATCACTTTGAATTTATAAAATCTGAGCTTGTACCTGCTCTTTTAAAGGCAAATAAAAACAGTAAGCGAGTAAGAATCTGGTCTGCAGGTTGCTCCACAGGGGAAGAGCCTTACAGTTTGGCGATGACTTTAAATAACGCATTTCCGAGCAATTGGGATGTAAAAATACTAGCAACCGATTTAGACTCTAATGTATTGGCAAAAGCACAAAAAGGTATTTACACCGCAGCGAATGTTAATGGCTTAGATGACGTGCAACTTAAGCGTTGGTTTTTAAAAAGCAAAGACGGTGAAAATTATAAAGTTAGAGATAAACTAAAAGAGTCTATTTCTTTCAAGCGTTTAAACTTATTACAAGACTGGCCAATGAAAGGATCATTTGATCTTATTTTATGTCGTAATGTTGTTATTTACTTTGATAAAGAAACAAAAGATCAGCTTTTTAAGCGTTACGCCAATATATTAAATGAACAAGGTTATTTGTTTTTAGGTCACTCAGAAAGTATGGGTAAAGAGCATTCGCAATTCAAAAACTTAGGGAAAACTATGTACCAAAAGGGACAAAATGCACGCTGAGTTCAGGCCGGTATTACCTAACTTTGAACATATTAAACGATATTGGGATTCGGGCCGAGGTAGCGTTGTTGCTAAAGTACTTCCGGGTGAGTTTTATGTTTCTAAAAATAATGAACTGATCTCTACAGTTCTGGGTTCGTGTATTGCGGCTTGTGTATACGATGAAGTACTTGGTATTGGCGGGATGAATCACTTTATGTTACCAATTCAAAAGGGAGTAGAACTTAAAAATGCGCATAGTTTAAGTTGTCGGTACGGTAATTGGGCTATGGAGTATCTTATAAACGAAGTTTTAAAAAATGGCGCGTCTCGGTGTAACCTAAAAGTAAAACTTTTTGGCGGGGGGAAAATTATTAGTGCGATGACTGATATAGGGCTGGGTAATATTAGTTTTGCAGCAGCGTATATTAAAGAAGAGGCATTAAATCTAGTTGCCCATGATATGGGGGGGCCGTGGCCGCGAAAAATATTTTTTCACCCGAACACTGGTAAAGTTCATATGAAAAAACTTAAAAACCTACATAATAATACGATTGAAAAACGCGAAGTCCGTTACTTACAAAACCTTAAAAAGCAAGAAGTAGTAACCGATATAGAGCTGTTTTAGGAGTATGCATGATTAAAGTATTAATAATTGACGACTCCCCTTTAATTAGGCGTTTACTCACTGAAATATTACAACAAGCTAAAGACATTACAGTAGTGGGGAGCGCAGAGGACCCCTACGAAGCTCGCGAAATGATAAAAAAACTCAGTCCTGATGTATTAACGCTCGACGTAGAAATGCCAAAAATGGATGGTATTAGTTTTTTAAAAAACCTAATGCGATTAAGACCAATGCCAGTAGTGATGATTTCAACACTGACACAAAAAGGCTCTCCTATTACACTAGAAGCACTCGAATTAGGAGCTGTTGATTTTATAGCTAAGCCCACTAATAACGTAAGAGAGCAATTGAGCCAATATGCATCACTTGTCCAACAAAAGGTGCGAATAGCTGCTGGAGCAAGAGTAAGAAGCTATAAAAAAACGGTCGTCACAAATGAGCCTATTAATACTCATTCTCAGTTTTTACTTAATAAAGTAATAGCGATAGGTGCTTCAACGGGGGGGACTGAGGCTATAAAAGAAGTGCTTATTAAAATGCCACAAAATTGCCCGCCAATTGTAATTACTCAGCATATTCCTCCTGTGTTTAGCGCTTCATTTGCTGAGCGAATGAATCGTACATGCACGATAAATGTGAAAGAAGCTGAACATGGCGATAAGCTTAGCGCAGGCTGGGCTTATATAGCACCGGGTGGGTTTCATTTAAGTATTAAAAAACGAGGTGTTAGCTTGTATTGCCAGCTTGATGATGGCGAGCCGGTGAACAGACATAAACCTGCGGTAGATGTGTTGTTTAACTCATTAGTTGAAACTGGGGCTAAAAACGTAGTTGCAGCCATACTAACAGGAATGGGGAGTGATGGCGCAAAAGGTTTACTTGCACTAAAACAAAACGGAGCACATACCTTGGCTCAAGATGAGTATTCGTCTGTGGTATGGGGTATGCCTAAAGCAGCTGCTGAGCTAAATGCAGCTGACGAGATAGTTGCGCTGGATAAAATAACCCAGCGGCTTTTACATCAGGCCGTTAAGGTTTAGATGCTTCAATTACCCAAGGCTGCGAAAACCAAAAGTAATCGCCAGGGCTTGAAATAGAAGGGGCCGTGCAATTAAAACGAGAACGCCCTTTATTAAGCACCTTTGGTGAGGTGATTTCGACAGTATTTTTAGTTATCCATTTTAAATCTGCTTGGCCTACGCTTGATACATAACAGGCAAATTGGCTCTTATGAAAATCACCCATCTTAAATTCCATTGTGAGCGTGGGTGGATTTTGCTGTGTAACGCTATCTTGATAAGTTAAATTGGTGATATTAAACGCGCGTGAGTTAAGCTTAGTAATAAGGGTTTCTAGCTTGCTGTAAAAGCCTGATGCAGGAAAACGCGGCAAGCGGCTAAAATTAGAATCTTTATTTACAGCGCCTGAGTGCTGGCCAATACCTACAAAGCCAAGCTCTGTCACGAGTGCTTGCAGCTCGTTATTAAACTCACCATACGGGTATGCTAAGTATTTATAGTTGTGGCCTATTTCTTCTTTTATGCGCTTTTGAGAGTTAAGAATATCTTGCTTAATACGTGATTGCCATTGTGCATCGGTTTCGTTTTCAAGCTTAAGGTGTAAGTAATCATGCTGTCCGCTATGATTGGCTATTAATGCCCCTTTTTTAGATAATTCTTTGAGCTTATCCCACCCCATTACGTAACTCATACCTTCGTCTATTAATTTAGGATTTACAAAGATAGTGTACGGGTAGCCAAACTTTTCTAAAATAGGTGCGGCTTGTTCATAGTTATTGTTATAACCATCATCAAAGGTGATGGCGAGTGTTTTATCAGGTAAAGTTTCACCTTGTTGAAGCGCGCTAACTAACTCATTAAGAGGAATAACGTTAAAGTTGTGCTCTTTTAAATAGCTTAAATGCTCCGTAAATGTATTTGCGCTAACGCTCGTGACAGCGGGTAGGGTTTCACTAACATGATGATACTGTAAAATAATGGCTGCTTGAGCCCGCACAGATATACTAATGAGGATAAATAACACTAAATGAAACAATTTCTTATACATAATAAGGCACACCATAAAAGCTTGCTGTTGTTAGCGGGTCCGATGATACTATCAAATATCACAGTGCCGTTGTTAGGAATTGTTGATACTGCTGTAATTGGGCACTTAGGAAGCGCTCATTACTTAGCTGGAATTGCCCTTGGCTCTGCAGTTATATCTATTTTATTTTGGCTTGCTGGTTTTTTAAGAATGAGCACCACGGGACTCGTGGCACAAGCATACGGAAAAAACGATTTAACCCAACTTGCCGCTTTACTTAAACGAAGCCTATTGCTTGCAAGCGCAGTGGCCGTGCTATTAATTGTGTTATCCCCATTAATAAAGCACGCTATAGCTTACCTCTCCGCAGCTAATAGCGACGTACTTAACCAAGCTTATCAGTATTTTAGCATTCGTATTTTTAGTGCTCCAGCAGCATTATGTAATTTAGTGTTACTGGGTTGGATGCTCGGTGTGCATTATGGTCGAGGTCCATTTTATTTATTACTCGTCACTAATATCGTTAATATAGTGCTCGATATTTATTTTGTTGTTTATTTAGATTGGGCAGTTGCAGGCGCTGCATGGGCGTCACTTATTGCTGACTATACAGCACTAGTATTTGCACTGTTTTTAGTGGCTAAACTAGCTAAAAAACAAGACATTGATCTAAATGTACCGAATTGGTTGAGTATTAGCAAAATGGCTGAATTATTGAGTTTGAATAGAGATATATTTATTCGCTCTTTAATACTGCAATTATGCTTTAGTTTTATGACATTTTACGCGGCGCGTATAGGCGAAACCACATTAGCTGCTAATGCTGTTTTACTTAACTTTTTAATGTTGGTGAGCTTTGCTCTTGATGGCGTTGCTTACGCCTCTGAGGCAAAAGTAGGGCAAGCGAAAGGCCAAGGAAGTGTTAAAAACATAGAGCTGTGGGTTAAAATAAGCGTATTTTGGGGTATGCTTTTTGGTGTGTTATATAGCCTATTTTTTGCATTATTTGGCAACACCATAATCAAGCTTTTAACCAATGTGCCAGAGGTTATTCAAGAGGCAACGTATTATTTACCATGGATAATAGTATTACCAATTTTGGCCATGAGTTGCTTTTTGTTTGATGGTGTTTTTGTAGGGCTTACGCGAGCAAAGAACATGCGTAACAGTATGATACTTTCAGCTGGAGTTGGCTTTTTTGGTGTGTTTTGGGTGTTTATAGACTTGCAAAATAACGGGTTATGGCTGGCTATGAGCTGTTTTATGTTAATGCGCGGGGTTACATTAATAATTAAATATCACCACTTAAAAATAAATAATCAGCTATTAGATTAAATAAATGGTTTATTTCCAGAGATCGGGGTCATGGTGTTTAGGGCCCATATCTTTTAAAACTTGTGAAAAACGATTAGCAAAAATACCGCAGTAGCCCCAACCGGCAAAAAATAATGCGGGGAGTAAAATTATAACGCCAATTATTTGTAAGCTGTAGTGGGTGTAATACCCAATAGATATGAATATCACGGCTAGCACAAACAGTGCTAAGCCGCGAAAAAAGCGCTTTAAGCTCAGCTTAGGATTGCTCCCTAAGCGATAGATAAGCTGCTTTAGCATTTACAAGGCCTAATAGTAAGAGTGATCGCCCGCTTCGTGCTCTGTTATATCAGCAACACCGGTGATTTCTTCAAACTTAGCTATCATTTCTTTTTCAATGCCTTCTTTTAGTGTTACATCGATCATAGAACAACCGTTACAACCACCACCAAACTGAAGTATAGCTATACCTGCAGCTGTAATCTCAACAAGGCTTACTTGACCACCGTGGTTAGCAAGTTGTGGATTTACTTCGGTTTCTAGCATGTGCTGTACACGTTCGTTTAACGATGCATCGTCACCTATTTTACGCGCCTTTGCATTTGGTGCTTTTAGCGTTAACTGAGTACCCATTTTGTCGGTAACAAAATCGATTTCAGCTTCTTCTAAAAATGGAGCACTTTCTGCATCTACAACGGCATCAAAACCGTTAAAGTTTAGGCGAATATCGCTCGCTTCTACAGCGTCTTCTGGACAATAAGACACACCACATTCCGCTTGTGATGAACCAGGGTTTACAACAAACACACGAATATTGGTTTGTTGTGATTGATCTGCTAATAGTTTAGCAAAATGCGCTTGCGCTGTTTCGGAAATAGAAATCATAAAACCATCTATACTTGACTAAATTACTCGGATACTGCGTATCATACTCCGCTCATCGTGTTGCGGCTAGTGTTGAGCGTAAAAAGTTGGCATCTATTTTAAGCAATGGTAGCGTGCAAACAACGAACATTTTTTGAGTGATTTATATGCGTTTGGTATTAACATTAATGGTGGTGTTGCTTAGCTTTTCAAGTGTAGCTAAGCCACTTTCGTATTATTTTGAACAAGATGTAAAATTTGACCCTTCAATTCCTACTCCTGAGCAAGTACTCGGTTACGAAGTAGGAGAGTGGCACGTGAGACATGATCAGCTCGTACGTTATATGGAAATACTTGCTGATAAAAGCGACCGTATAAATTTTGAAGTGATTGGCCGCACACATGAACAACGCCCCCTTGTCATGCTAACAATTACAGCAGCTGATAAGTTATCAAGCATAGAGCAGACACGCCAAGCTCACTTAGCACGCTTAAGTAACGATGGATCAGATGCTAATTCTACAAAACAGCCTGCCGTTGTATGGATGGGGTATAGTGTGCATGGTAATGAGTCATCAGGTAGTAACTCATCTTTGCTGGTGGCGTATTACTTAGCTGCTGCACAAGGCGCTGAAATAGATGAGTTATTAAATAACACGGTTATTTTACTCGACCCTTCGCTTAATCCTGACGGACTTGCTCGTTTTGCTAATTGGGCCAACAGTAACCGAGGTATGAATTTATCAAGCGACCCTAAAACTCGTGAACATGTTGAAAACTGGCCAAGCAGTCGTACCAATCATTACTGGTTTGATTTAAATCGTGACTGGTTATTACTACAACACCCTGAATCGCGCGCGCGTATTGCTAAATTTCATCAGTGGAAACCAAATGTCTTAACCGATTTTCATGAAATGGGACCAAACAGCAGTTACTTTTTTCAGCCAGGTATTCCTAGTCGTAAGCATCCTATAACACCGGATGAAAATGTGACGTTAACTAAAGCGATTGCTAACTATCACGCAAAAACGTTAGATGAAAACAACGCACTGTACTTTACTGAAGAAAGCTTTGACGACTTCTATTACGGTAAAGGTTCAACCTATCCCGATGTAAATGGTGGCATAGGCATTTTATTTGAGCAAGCAAGTTCTCGCGGGCATATCCAAGACACTATAAATGGACCTTTGAGCTTTCCCTTTACTATTAAAAATCAACTATTAACGAGTTTATCTACCTTTAAAGCCGCTGTTGATAACCGCCAAGCATTACTTGATTACCAAGCTAAGTTTTATAATCAAGCTACTGATTTAGCCAGTGATGAAAGCTTTGAAGGTTATGTTATTGAGGGCGCGGATGACAACACTCGTATTAAAGATTTTTTAGGGTTGTTGAAACAGCATCAAATAGATGCTTTTTCGCTTACTAAATCACTCAAGGCAAATGGCAACAACTATACAACCAATAGCTACTTTGTGCCCTTAGCCCAGCCACAGTACCGCCTAATAAAAGCTATTTTTAGCGAGCAAAAAAACTTTGCTGATAACACCTTTTATGACGTATCTGGCTGGACTTTAGCGCATGCGTTTAACTTACCTTTTGCAAAAGTAAAAAGCAGTTGGGGTTTAGAGGTTGCAAGTACACCGTGGCAAAAAGCGGTAAAACCTTCTTTTGCTTCACTTGAGCAAGGCTATGCGTTTGGCTTTTCGTGGGATGATTACCTAGCACCTAAAATGCTAAACAGCCTGTTAAAGCAAGGTATTAAAGCGCGTGTAGCGCTAAGCCCATTAACAGCCAAATCAAACTCAAGTGAAGTAAGCTTTGATGCTGGTAGTATTATTGTGCCAGCAGGCTTACAAACGAATAATGATTGGGTTGGAATATTAAATAAAGCACAAAGCGAGTTTGGAATTGCAATCAAGCCTATTAACTCAGGGCTTACAAGCAAAGGAGCCGATTTAGGGTCTCGTACAATGGCGGTTGTTAGCGAGCCAAAAGTATTATTGGTAGGTGGTAAAGGCGTAAGCCAGTACGAAGCTGGGGAAGTATGGTATTACCTCGATCGCTTTGTAGGTGTTGCGCCAACAATTGTTGAAATGGAGCGTTTAAACTCTATTGAACTCAGTAATTACAGCCATATAGTACTTGCTCATGGTAACTACAACAGCTTATCTGATACCGACAAAGTGGCTATAAAAAGCTGGATAAGAAAAGGCGGCGTTATTTGGGGTCACAAAGGCGGCGCTAAATTTTTAGCTGATCAGCAATTACTCAAAGCAAGCTATCTATCAAGACAAGATGTAGCGAGTGCATTTAAAACGACAGGTTTAAGTTATGGCGATAAGGACCATTTAGCAGGACGTCAACGCATTGCAGGAGCTATTTTTAATACTAATGTAGATTTAACTCATCCGCTTACATTTTCACTTAAGCGCAATACATTGCCCGTATTCAAAAACAGTACTTGGTTGCTAGAAGCTTCCGATGCACCGTTTGTAAATGTACTTACCTACACTAAAAACCCATTATTGGCAGGTTTTACTGATGCCGTTAATGTTGATCAAGTTGTTGGTGGTGCTGGCTTAATTGCGCACTCATATGGACGAGGTACAGTAATAGGCATGACCGACGACCCTGTATTTAGGGGTTACTGGTATGGGACTAGTCGACTACTAAGCAATGCGTTATTTTTTGGTCATACGTTTCGTGCAAATGGCGAATAATACCAATTCGCTTAATTAAGTAATCTATTTTGAGGATGGAAAAACGCGTTGATAGCTAGGCAAAAAATTCGCTATTTAGTTGTTCTCGGCAATTTCTTCTGCATTGCTCTACCTTCTGCATCCATGCAGTCGTAAATGAGAATTTTTTAACACAGGTAGCGACACGTTTAGCCCCGCAAAATGATTAAGTATTATTGCGGATTGGTTTAATACTTTTTAATAATTAAATAGGCGTTAAGCAAGTTGTAAAAGCCCACACTTGTTTAGCGCCTGCTTGTTTTAGTGCACTAGTAGCTGCGTTTAATGTTGCCCCTGTCGTCATCACATCATCAACAATAGCGACTGTTTTACCGGCCATATCCTGTGTACAAATAAAGGCATTTTTTAAGTTTCTTATACGCTTTGCTTTGGATAGCTCCGACTGAGCTTGTGTTTTTTTATCGCGAATAAGAACATTACTTAGTGGGGCGTAATTAGCTAAACAGGGTTGCCAAACTTGGCTTACCTGATTAAATCCACGAGTAATAAAGCGGCTTTTATGAAGAGGTAAAATAATAAAGGTATCTGGCAAGTTAGGGCTTTGCTCAAAAAACTGCGTTAACTGTTTTTGTATAATTTGCTGCAATGCCTTTTTATAATGAATTTGATTATTAAATTTTAGCCTTTTAAGCCAATGCTCAAAGGGAGGCTGATAAAAAGCGCATGCAAATAATTTATCAAACTCGCAATTAGGAAACATCTCAATAATATCAGGTCGATGCAATAAACTCGTATGCTTACTAAAATCAAACAATGGTAAATCTTCAAGGCAATAATCACATAGCCCTAAAGAGGTCGCAATCGAGTTTTGACACTGCACGCAATAAGAGGGAAATAACCAATTTAAAACGGCTTGTTTCACAGACTCGCTCCTTGCATTGCAATCGCCTTTTTAAACGTTATGATGAGCCTAAGTTTGGTAAAGGTTAGGCAAATATGCAAAATGAGTTAGTGTTATTACATGGTTGGGGAATGAATCAGGGCGTATGGCAGTTAGTACAGCCAGAACTTGAGTTTTTATATTCAGGAAATGTACGTAGCCATGACCTACCTGGGTTTGGTAATAGCGATGTGTGCCCAAGCCCTTATACTTTGCATGATGCAGCAGAAATTTTGAGTAAGCAATTAAAGCCGAAGAGCATTTTAATGGGATGGTCGTTAGGTGGATTATTTGCACTTTATATTGCGAAGCATTGGCCTGAAAAGGTATCTAAAGTTATTTTAATAGCATCGACTCCTTTTTTTGCAGAGGCAGATAATTGGCCTGGAATAAAAGCGAATGTATTGGCGCAGTTTAAAGAGCAGTTAGTTAATCATCGAGAAAAAACAATAGAGCGCTTTTTAGCTATTCAAGCAATGGGTAGCGAGTCGGCGCGTGATGATATAAAGCAGCTTAAACAATTGCTAAATCAGTACAGCACACCCCAAAGCGATGCCCTGAGTGCTGGTTTAGATATTTTACAAAACGACGATTTACGTGACTTATTTACTCATTGCCCAGTCCCTATTAGAGGAGTATTTGGCCGGCTTGATGCTTTAGTACCTTATAAAGCTATTAGCAAAATGTCAGCACTAAATACTGAGTTTGAATATGAAGTACTAGATAAAGCATCCCATGCACCATTTATTTCTCATAAAAGTGAGTTTTTATCTGTCGTTAAATCAATGCTTTAAAATAGAGCTAAGAATAGCGCTGTTTAAAGCTTTATTTTGAGCAGAACCTGAGCGATAATTAAACAATGTTTATTTGGTGGAGGTTTTAATATGCCAATCGGATCAGTATTTAATAGTGGTATAGAAGGGTTTAACCGAGCTAGCCAAGGTATTGAAAAAGCCAGTGCTGAGATTAACCGTGCCAGTATAGAACAACAAGATGACGCGCAATTAGCGCAGCAACGTCAGCTTACGGCAGCACGCCCTGAAGAGGCGATTACTGCACCAGTAGCACAACCAGCTCGTGTTGATGAAGCGCTTGTTAACTTAAAAGTTGAAGAATTTAATGCCAAGGCAAACACGCAATCAATTCAAACGGCCGATGATGTACTTGGCACGTTAATCGATATTAAAGTTTAGTATCATGAATATTGTCACGCCATTTCCGTCTATCAATATAAACACCGCAAATGTTTATACGGAAACCGCACGGCGTGACAACCAACTACGCGAAGTTATTCCGGCTCCCGCATCTAGTAGCGCAAGTAATACAGAAACCAAAGCGCAAAGTGATGCTGAAAAAGCAAAATTGCCAGGCAGTAGCGATGGTGCGACGTATAACGCAACGGGAAAAATAGCAGACGAAAAGTCAGTTCAGCAGCGCGATGGAAACTCAGAAAATCCTGAGGGCACTGAGCAAGAAAGTGAAGCAATCGAGAAAAAAGAATCTGAGCAAGAAGAGCTGCAATTAGAACAAGAACAACAACAAATTACAGAGCTAAAAGCACGGGATACTGAAGTACGAATACACGAACAAGCACACGCTTCTGTAGGCGGGCAATATGCTGGCTCGCCAAGCTATGAATACCAACGTGGCCCAGATGGTACTAACTACGCAGTTGGCGGAGAAGTACAAATAGATGTATCAGAAATTCCGGGTGACCCGCAAGCGACTATAGACAAAATGCAAACGGTACGCGCTGCCGCATTAGCGCCTGCAGAGCCTTCAGGAGCTGATCGCTCTATTGCTGCAGATGCTACGCAAAAGCTAGCAGCGGCTCAAGCTGAGCTTGCACAACCTGAAAAAGAAGACGACGAAGACGCAAAAAGTAAACTTGAAGCGTCATTCTCTAGCGATGAAAGCAGCGATACAAAAACAGCTAAAAGTGACGAGCAAACACGTGATGCCGATGTTGAAGCACGGGCGGGGCGTATTGCTAACTTTTATCAAATGGCTACATCGCCAGCGAGCCAAAGTAGTTTTTCAGCGTTAAGTTAATAATTTAGCAAAACATAACCACAAAAAAACCGCTTACGCGGTTTTTTTCGTTTTAGCTTAGTTGTACAAGTATTATTTTTTTACTTTAGCATTAGCGAACGCATCGGCAAATGCATTGCCCATTAACGCATTACCGTTGTCACGTTTAGGCTTTGCAGCGCGAGGTTGCGAATTATTAGCACGTGCTTGTGGCTTTTGCGTAGCTGGAGCTGCTGACTTATTACTTGTGTCAATATCGTCATCTAAGCGCATAGTAAAGCTTATGCGTTTACGTGCAGCGTCTACTTCAACAACTTTAACCTTTACAATATCACCAGCTTTAACAACTTCACGCGGATCTGATATAAATTTATTCGTGATTGCTGAAATATGCACTAAACCATCTTGGTGAACACCTACATCAACAAACGCACCAAAATTAGCAACGTTTGAAACCACGCCTTCTAAAATCATACCTGGTTTTAGGTCACTAATTTTTTCAACACCGGCTTTAAACTCAGCTGTTTTAAATTCAGGTCTAGGATCTCGACCAGGTTTATCAAGCTCAGTAATAATGTCGGTAACGGTTGGTAAGCCAAACTTTTCGTCAGTGTAATCGTTAGCAGCAAGTTTAGTTAAAAAGTCGCTGTTACCAATTAGGTTACTGACATCTAAGCTATTGCGTTCACAAATGCGTTTAACAACAGGATAAGCTTCAGGGTGTACTGATGAGTTATCTAGTGGATCGCTACCATTGTTAATACGTAAAAAACCAGCCGCTTGTTCAAATGCTTTTGGCCCTAAACGCTCAACCTTTTTAAGCTCACTACGTTTAGTAAATGTGCCGTTAGCATCGCGATAATTAACGATATTTTGCGCTAATGTTTTGTTTAAGCCAGATACGCGTGTAAGTAAGGGTACCGAGGCCATGTTTAAATCTACGCCTACTGAGTTTACACAGTCTTCAACTACTGAAGTAAGGCTCTGGCCTAATTGGCTTTGCGATACATCATGTTGGTATTGGCCAACACCAATTGATTTTGGCTCAATTTTAACAAGTTCAGCAAGAGGATCTTGAAGGCGGCGTGCAATAGAGACAGCCCCTCGTATAGAAACATCTAAATCTGGAAATTCATTAGCTGCAAATTCAGAAGCTGAGTAAACCGATGCACCTGCTTCGCTAACCATAATTTTACTAAGTTTAAGTTCGCTGTTTGCTTTGATAAGCTCAGCAACCAACTTATCTGATTCGCGTGATGCAGTACCGTTACCAATCGCAATTAGCTCAACTTTATGCTGACGGCAAAGTTGCTCTAACGTACGCACTGATTTATCCCAATGATTTTGTGGTGCATGAGGGAAAATAGTTTGTGTAGCTAGTAATTTACCTGTGCTATCAACAACGGCAATCTTACAGCCAGTACGAAGGCCTGGATCAAGACCTAAAGTAGTACGAGGGCCTGCAGGTGCAGCCATTAATAAATCTTTTAAGTTTTTAGCAAATACATCTATTGCACCGGCTTCTGCTTTTTCGCGCATTGCTGCAAAAAACTCATTCTCTAGGTGTAACCCTAGCTTAACTTTCCACGCCCATTGAACAACGTTTAATAACCAAGGACTTGCCGCTTTATATTTAATATCTAAACGGTAATGCTCAGCAATCATGTTTGCACATAATTGTGCTGAATTTTCAGCACTAGGTTCAGGGTTTATATTTAACTGAAGTACACCTTCATTTCGAGCTCTAAGCATTGCAAGCGCACGGTGAGAAGGTACTTTTTTAAGAAGTTCTTGATGCTCAAAGTAATCACGGTATTTTGCACCGGCTTGCTCTTGGCCTTTAATCACAGTACTTTCAATTGCGCCATTTTGGCTAATGTGGCTTCTAAATTTAGCAAGTAATTTTGCGTCTTCAGCAAAGCGTTCCATTAAGATGAATTTAGCGCCTTCAAGTACCGCTTTTGTATCTGCAAAACCTTTTTCAGCACTTACAAACTGTTCCGCTTGTTGCTCTGGGTCAAGGTTAGCATCTTTAAATAGTGCATCTGCAAGAGGCTCTAAACCAGCTTCAATTGCTATTTGGCCTTTAGTGCGGCGCTTAGCTTTATATGGTAGGTATAAATCTTCAAGTTCTGTTTTACTTTGTGCATTGGTTATATCGGCACTTAGCTCTGGCGTTAATTTATTTTGCGATTCGATTGTCGATAAAATAAAACTACGGCGCTCTTCTAGTTCACGTAAATACGATAAACGCTGCTCTAAAAGGCGTAGTTGGGTGTCGTCTAGGCCGCCTGTAACTTCTTTTCTGTAGCGGGCAATAAAAGGAACAGTTGCGCCTTCATCAAGTAACTTTGTTGCAGCAACAACCTGTTGCTGCTGTGCGTTTAACTCACCGGCTAAACGTGCAGAGATATCGCTCATGCAAAAACCTTTTTATACAATAAAATAAGACCAGAAGCGTGTTACTGGCGCTGTTAATTGCTTGAATAATATCACAGGAGGTAGTAATGAAAAGCTCTTAAAGCAAGCTATTTTACTTGCTTTAAGATGGTTGGGTCGGGAGCAAATCAATTCAACTAAAAGAGCGCCCTAGTGAGGGTGCTCAATGTTTTCTAATACCTCACTGAAAGAGTGAGCAATAGGTGAGATATGTACAGGAATATGTAATGTTTTAGCTATTTGGCGAGCTGAAATTAAACCACAAATTTCGTTACTCGCTGTTGTAACTAATAAAAACATTGTGCCCTGATGCTCCATCGTTTGCAGCGCATCACCAATGCATGCGTAGCTTAAGCTTTGCATACTTACACCTGTAAGGCGGCTAACTGGTGTCATAATGTCACGTAAGCTTACTTCGCTTCGTTGCATATTTAAGCGCTCTGCAATAATAGTAATTTTAGAGCTTTGTAAATCGGCGCTAGAAACTAGGCCAATTAATTTTTGGTGTTCGTCTGTTACTAAAACAAAGTCAGATTGTTGTGCACTTACTTGTTTAAGTGCCTCTGTAATCGTTGTTCCATGCTCTGCACGAATAGGTGTTTTTTGAGTAAAGTTATTCACCATTTTTAGCGCTGGAGAAGATAAATCGATTAATGGTTGATCATCTGCAAATGTGCTAGCAATAACGCCATGAGAAATATTTTGGGTACGTAATTCTTTAAAGTTAGACATAGTAGTCACCTTAGTAGTTATAAAATTTAATTAAGTTGTAAAATAATGAATTAAATTAAATAGCTAGGTGGTCCGCGTTGGTATGCAGTGCTAAAAGGTCTGTTTAGATTAGTGCTCTTATAAAAAGAATCTACGACATTAGGAAGTGGTTGAGGCGACCTAAAGGTAATAGTGTTAACGTGAGAGTCCACGTCAAAATCGAGGTTTGCTTGGTCAGGAATATCACAAGTAATAAAGTGATTAGATAGTTTAGCGTTATCAAGGTTTACGTCAGTGTTGCTGGCATGCAGCGTCAAACTTACACTCATTAAAAGTGCAAACAATACGGCATTACTAAATATGCGCTGTACTATGTTTGACATAATCACGACCTTAATTAACTGCTTTCAAATTGAACAAATCAACTTGAATAATTCAGTTATAGCTTATTGCTTTAATTTACACAATCAAAAGTTAACATGATCTGAATCAAAACTTTTTATTTCTTTTTTTGGTAATCGATACTGTTTACATACCACTGCTTTTTTCCCTGAGGAGTGGTCACTTCAAATTCGTCGTCCACTTGTTTTTTAATCAACGCACGCGCCATAGGTGAGTCTATTGATATGTAATCTTTACGGTCGTAAATTTCATCAGGACCTACAATTCTGAACTTTTTAACTTCACCTTCTTCGTTTTCAATTTCAACCCATGCACCAAAAAATACTTTTCCATCTTGCACCGGAGAGTAGTCAATAATTTTTAAATCTGGTATGCGTTTGCGTAAGTAGCGTACTCGGCGGTCAATTTGGCGCAGCAATCGCTTGTTATATTGATAGTCTGCGTTCTCAGAGCGATCTCCGAGGCTGGCTGCCCAGCTAACTATTTTTGTTACTTCTGGGCGTTTTACGTTCCATAGTTGATCGTGTTCTTGTTGTAATTGCAAGTAACCTTCGCGGGTAACTAAATTTGTTTTCATGGTGAATTCTTTATTAACTCTAATGGTGTGCACGTTATTAAATTTGCCAAAATTTGTCGAGCGTAAAATGTAATAAAGTACGAGTAAGGAAGTTTTGAAATGTTCAGTAACAATCTAAGCAAGTAATTAGTTTTTGATTATTAAGTTTTTCATTTATATTAACTAGTAATTGGATATAAAAATAAGAAAGAGATTATGGGACACGAGACCACAAAAGTATTAGTTGTTGATGACGATATGCGCTTACGCAGTTTGCTTGAACGTTACTTAGTAGAGCAAGGCTTTATTGTTAGAACCGCAGGAAACTCGGAGCAAATGGATAGACTCCTAGAGCGCGAAAACTTTCACTTAATGGTTCTCGATTTAATGCTCCCAGGCGAAGATGGCTTATCTATTTGCCGCCGCCTACGCCAAAAAGAAAATGAAATTCCTATTGTTATGCTTACTGCAAAGGGCGACGAAGTAGACCGTATTATTGGTCTTGAACTTGGCGCTGACGATTACATTCCAAAACCATTTAATCCACGTGAGCTACTTGCTCGCATAAAAGCAATTTTACGCCGCCGCGCAAAAGAAGTGCCAGGTGCTCCTGCTGCTGAAGAAAACTTAATCGCTTTTGGTAAATTCACCCTTAATTTAGCAACGCGCGAAATGAGTGAAGGGGATAAAACAATATCGCTTACCAGTGGTGAGTTTGCAGTGCTTAAAGCGCTTGTTTTGCATCCGCGTGAGCCACTTAGCCGCGATAAGCTAATGAACTTGGCGCGTGGACGTGATTACAGTGCGCTTGAGCGAAGTATTGATGTGCAAGTGTCGCGACTTCGCCGCATGATTGAAGTAGATGCTGCTAATCCTCGATATATTCAAACCGTTTGGGGTTTGGGGTATGTGTTTGTTCCCGACGGTGAAAAGTAATATTTATGGGCATGTTTCCGCGCAGTGCTTTTGGGCAAACTGTTTTTTTAGTGGCGGCTTTGTTGCTAATAAATCAAATAGTGTCTTATGTTACGGTTAGTTTTTATGTTGTAAAACCAACTATTGAGCAAGTTAACTTGATGCTTGCTAAACAAATTAAAACGGTATTTATTGACTGGGAAGATGGCGTTGAAATAAACGACGAAGTATCTGCGAAGTTTTTTGAAATTACCGGCATTGAAGTAATGACGCAGCGCGAAGCAATGCGTCAAGGACTTGGGCAAAGCCGCGAATATTCTATGCTATCGCGTAGCATGACTGAGCAACTTGGTGGTTATTCTCGTGTACGTATTAGCCAAACTGATCCATTGATTTATTGGGTTGAAGCACCGCAAGCGCCAGGTTATTGGGTAAAAGTACCGCTTAAAGGTTTTAAAGAGAATAACTTAGAGTTTTTAACTTTTTACTTATCAAGTATTGGCTTTTTAAGTGTGCTGGGTGGGTGGTTGTTTGCAAGGCACCTTAATAGGCCATTAAAAGCACTGCAACAAGCTGCAGTAAAAGTAGGTAAAGGCGATTTTTCTACCAAATTAGAAGAAGAAGGCTCAACAGAAGTAATAGAAGTAACGCGCGCGTTTAATCAAATGTCGCGCGGAATTGCCGCACTTGAAAACGACCGCCGTTTACTAATGGCTGGTGTATCGCATGATTTACGTACGCCGCTTACGCGTATCCGTTTAGCCACCGAAATGATGGTTGATGAAGACGACTATCTTCGTGAAGGTATTATTTACGATATAGAAGATATGAACGGGATTATCGATCAGTTTATTGAGTATTTACGCCACCATAAACGTGAAGAGCTAAGTTGCGAAGATATAAATGCTTTAGTTGCCGAGGTTGTAAATTCTGAGCTTCAGCATCAACGTACTATTACGTTTAAAAGTAATCCAAATATAGGCAATATACCCTTAAGCTCTGTGGCTATTAAACGTGTAATTACCAACATGATTGGTAATGCGCTGCGTTATTCTGAGGGCGATATTGAAGTACTTAGTTACTTTAATTCAAACAAAAAATATGTAGTTATCGCTGTAAACGATAGTGGTCCTGGGATCCCTGAAAACGAATTAGAGTCTGTGTTTGAGCCCTTTAAGCAAGGCGATGCTGCACGTGGCAGTGAAGGTAGTGGCTTAGGCCTTGCCATTATTAAACGCATTGTTGATATGCACGACGGTAAAGTAAAACTAGAAAACCGCCCAGAAGGCGGTTTAAGTGCACAAGTATATTTGCCAATCAAGGTATCAACCCCTGTACAATAAATGCAGGGGTTTTATTGTATTAAAGTGCTTTAAAGCGAATAGCAGTACCGCCACTGGTGGCCAGTTTAAGCGTAAGTTTATCGTTTGTAGTCACAATACGTTTTTCGATAGCTATATCGTACGGATTGTTTTTCCACTCTGCGTTTTTACCATCTTTATAAATTTGTGCTTCAAACTTCTTGCCTTGCTCTAAAAAGTCGAGTTTCACCTCAATAGTTCTAGCTTTCTCGTCAGTAACAGCACCTAGGTACCAATCATTTCCTGAGTATTTAGTGCTTTTACGTTCTTTACGGGCAAATACAATAAAGTCGCCTACTTCGCCATCAAGGGCAATACTTTGCTGCCAATCTGTTGGTACGTCTTGAATAAATTGAAATGCGTCGGGCTTAGCCAAATAGTTTTTAGGTAAGTCGGCAGCCATTTGAATTGGGCTATACAACACAACATAAAGTGCAAGTTGTTTGGCAAGTGTAGTTTGTGGGCGGTTTGTATCGCCTCCTAAACCATTAAAGCTCATATCAAAAATACCTGGCGTAAAGTCCATAGGGCCAGAGAGCATGCGGGTAAAGGCAAGCATTGGTACGTGTTCTGGTGGGTTAGGAGGCGAACCCCATGCATTATATTCTTGCCCGCGTGCACCTTCGCGCGCGATCCAGTTTGGGTAAGTACGGCGCAGGCCTGTATCTTTAATTGGCTCGTGAGTATTGATGCTAATTTTATGTTTAGCCGCAAGCTTTACGTTATGAAGGTATTCGTTAACCATAAATTGGCCGTCATGCCATTCATGGCGCGCAATACCGTTTTTGTCTATACGTTTTATATTTCCGCCATCGGCTACATAACCTGTTTTTACTTGGCTGACGTTTGATTTTTCGTAAAGTGTAAAGGCATCTTCCATTTGGTCTCGGTAGTTGCTTACATTGCCTGATGTTTCGTGATGGCCAATGAGCTGTACGCCTTTTTCTTTGCCGTATTGAGTCAGCGCTGCTATATCAAAATCATCGTACGGTTTGGTAAAGTTAAATACATCGCCATTAAAGTACCAATCGCCATCCCAGCCAATATTCCAGCCTTCAACGAGTACGCCATCAAAACCATACTGCGCTGCAAAATCCATATAGTATTTTGTGGTTTGCGTAGTGGCGCCGTGTTTTTTACCGCTACCCCAAGTTTGCGTGTTTATATGCATACCCCACCAAATACCGACGTATTTGCCAGGTTTAACCCACGACACGTCACCGAGTTTATTAGGCTCGTTTAAATTTAGTATTATATCTGAATTAACTAGGCCAACAGCGCTGTCGGCTATTTGAATGGTGCGCCATGGTGTTTTAAAAGCACCTTGTTTTTTAACGGCAACACCATCTGACCAAGGGGTTAAGTCTGCTGTAAATGTGCCTGGACGGCGCTGATTAAGCACCATACCCGCGTAATCAACAAGAGCGGCTTCATGAATACTAATATGAGTACCGTCACTTGTTTTAAACGTAAATGGTGTGTGAGCTAGTGGAGCTTCGTTAAGTGGAGTAGTGTTGTAAACATATTCGTAGCGGTTCCAGCCACGAGCAGGTATCCACCATGCTGTTGCATCATGGCTATTGTTTATTGCAAACTCAGTCAGCTCTTTGGTTATTTCTGTATGTTCGAAGCCGGTTTGTTGTGGCACTTCGTATCTAAAACCTACACCACTATCAAATGCTTTAAATCGAATAGTGTAGGTACCTTTATTTGGCTCGTTTTTTGTAAAGGTAACGGCTACTTCGTTATATTCGTCAACAACGTTTTGGCGTTCGCCCCAGGGTTGTTGCCACTGCGAGTTAACGCTTTGTTGTTCAATGCTTTTAATTTTAAAGCCATCGCTAAAAGCTGCTTGTGTTTTAAATTCAAACCCCAGTAAAGATTTGTTTATAACCGCTTTGTTTTTAAATTTTATTGCGTAGCTTGGCGTGTTGTTTTCGTCAGAGATGCTTACTGTTATTTGTGTGTCTGGCGATTTTAGCTCTACGGTTTGTCCGTAGCTATTACTAGCAAAGGCTAAAAGCACAAGTGCTGGTATTCTCATGGTGTGTCCTTAGATGAGTCGGTGGTGACATTTAAGGATAATGACTGTTGATGATTAATACGACTGCCTACATACGTATTCAATGTTTTAAAAAATAGAAAGAATTTAGTGGTTTAATCGGTCTATAATGTAAACAAATTGATAATAGCGACAAGAAAATGATAAAAAGCTTACTTTGTGTATTTTTACTAAGTGCTAGTACTGGAGTTTTTGCAGCAAATATTACAATTAAAAATGCTAATAATGGCCCATTACCTAATGCTGTTGTATGGCTAACTGCAGGAGATGCCTCTAGCGTTATTCCTCCAGAAGCACCTTATGTGATGACCCAGCAAAATCGAGAATTTAAGCCGCGTATTTTAGTTGTCCCACAAAATGCAAAGGTAGAGTTTCCGAATGCGGACTCAATCATGCATCATGTTTATTCATTTTCTAAAGCTAAAACATTTGAATTAAAGCTATATAAGGAGCACCCAAAAGCGCCCATTACTTTTGAACAAACCGGTGTTGTTGAGCTTGGCTGTAATATTCATGATTGGATGTTAGGTTATATAGTGGTGGTAGATAGTACTATTTTTGCAATCACTGATGAAAATGGACATGTAGATTTAAATGCCAATGCAGGCGAATACACGTTAAGTGTTTGGCATTCTGGGTTTAGCGATATTAGTAAGATTGAATCTCAAACTATTACTGTGGCTACCAACCCTATCATTTATAAAGTAAAGCAGGAAATAGCGGAGCAAATTGATTTTGCTACGGATGAATTTGATGATTATTAATAGGCTAATGAGACTGGCACTTGTAGCCGGTGCTTTATGTTTTAGTAATGTGTTGTATGCACAAGTAAAAGGCTTAATACAAATTAGAGCCGTGCAGGGTGATAATACACGTAGCTTCCAAGAGGGCGGCCTTGGGCTATATCGGCACGATACTAAAAGTGATGAGCTTATTCTATCGCAAGGTATTTTAGATTTTAATGTTGATTTAGCATCTAGCTGGTCGGCTCACGGCGTGTTAAATGCGAATCAAGATCCTGACGTTGGCCTTGGTTTTACGCAAGCTTATATAAAGTATCAGCCGCTATCTAACAGCAACTATAAATGGCATGTGCGTGTAGGGGGCTTTTATCCACTTATGTCGCTTGAAAACCCTGATATAGGATGGACTTCTCCTTATAACTATACAAACTCAGCTATTAATAGCTGGATAGGCGAGGAAGTACGCACTGTTGGCGCAGAGGTAACTATTAAGCGCCCAGCAAAACGTTTTAACAGCGCTCATAGCTTTAGTTTTGTAGGTGCTACATTTAAAGGCAATGACCCTGCCGGTACTTTACTTGCTTGGCGTGGTTTTGCATTACACGATAGGCAAACTACATTTAACGAAAGTGTTAAATTTGCGCCTGTAGCGGCATTAAATACGTATGAATTACGCTGGCAAGCTAATCAGGTTTTACCGTTTGAAGAAGTAGACGGACGTTTTGGCTATTACGCTGGCGTACACTGGGATTACTTAAAAAAATCACAATTTCGAATTTATTATTACAACAATAACGGTGACCCAACCACACTTAATATTAGTACAGGGCAGTATGCTTGGGATACTCGCTTTACAAGCGCCGCTTGGCTTTATAAGTTTAATAATAAAACCCGCTTTATAGCACAGGTACTTAATGGTAAAACCGAAATGGGCGCTAATGCTTTAATAGATAATGCCTTTTACAGCCATTATTTAATGTTAAGCCATAAAGAAGGCAAGCATCGAGTTTCTGTACGCTACGATTACTTTAAAGTGACAGATAACGACACTACTGCGTTTGATCCTAATGCAAGCAATGGGGAAGGTTTAACCGCAACATGGCGCTACCAGCTCACTAATAAACTACAAATAGGGGTTGAAGGTTCTGCACTTAAAAGTGTTGCAAAAAATAGAGAGCCAATTGGATTTAATGAACGAATCTCGCAGCAGCAAATAATGCTAAACGCTCAATGGCGATTTTAGGTTTTATAAACTAGATTTATTATCAAAAAGGTAGGTATTAAATATGTTTTTTTTTGGAGTAATTAATGAATTTGAATAGTATCCGCGTCAAAGTCTCTTTTCCTATTGTTATTTTAGGTATTGCTATCTTGTCGTTAATTATTGGGTATTCATACTTAATTAACTTACAAAAAAATGCATTAGATGTGCAATCCGATAAATTTATTAAGGCTGTGTCTCTTGCTTTGAGTGCCGACAGGGATTTGTATCAAGCAAAGGTTGCGGAGTTAAATTTAGTCGCACATAACGACAATAAAGAAGCTTATTTGCAAAAGCATAAAGAAAATGCCGAGCAAGTAACACAAAGGTTAGAGCAGTACTTAACTTTGTTATCGGATTATCCAAAAGCTATAAATGGGCTTCGCGGTTTTGATGGTGCTTATAATACTTGGTTAAACGCTTCACTGGCCTATATGAATGATAAAACAAATCTAAAAAAACAGTCTCAATCAGAAAAAGCATTTGACGAATTAAGAGCTACGCTTGATCAAGCTGGTGAATTAGCAGAGCAAACATCGGTTGAAGAAGTTCAAAAACTATCAGACACAATTGCTTCAACTAAGTTAACTATGCTTATTTTTGTCATATTAATTTTATTAGTGGCGTGTTGGTTTAGTTACCTTATTCCTAAGCAATTAACACAGCAAATTAACTATGTAACTTCTCGTATTAACGATATAGCCTCTGGTGATGGCGATTTAACTGGCAGGATCGTTATAACGTCTAAAGATGAATTTTCTGAACTTGCAACGCAGTTCAATCGTTTTCTCGACAACTTACAGCAATTAATTCGCGATATTTTAGAGCAATCAAAAGAACTAAGTGAATTAGGAGGTGAGTTAAGTCAGGTTGCAAATAAAAACAATGCTGTAAATCAAACGCTCAGCCAAGCCTCTGAGTCAATAGTAAGTGCAGTGCATGAGATGAGTGTAGCAAGTAGAGAAGTTGCAGGTGTTGCTCAGCAATCATCAACAGAAGCTGATAAATCGTTAAATTTAGCTCAGCAAGGACTAACAGCGGTTGCGCACTCTAGTTCTCGTATTATTTCTTTGTCGCAAAATATGGAGCAAGCTATGGCGCGCTCTACAGAGCTACAACAAAGTTCTGATAACATTGCCAAAGTACTTGAGGTTATTCGTGCAATTGCAGAGCAAACAAATCTGCTGGCGCTTAATGCTGCTATTGAAGCCGCGCGAGCTGGTGAATATGGCAGAGGTTTTGCTGTGGTAGCAGATGAAGTAAGAACATTGGCTACACGCACGCAAGTAAGCACAAACGATATTCAAAAAATGATAGAGCAATTTGCAACGAGCGTAGAACAATCAATTAAAGCGATAGATGAAGGTAAGCAATTTGCAGATGATGCGGTTGGTTCGTTTAGTCAAACTAATGATGTGCTTAATGCAATGCAAAGCTCGTCTACTAAAGTAAATGATATGGCGATGCAAACAGCGCAAGCGACTGAAGAGCAGACAACGGTTGCAGATGAAATAAGTCAAAACCTATCATCATTAAACGATCAAACTTTAGAAGGGGGGGCGCTTGCTCGAACTACTGAGGATGTATCTAAAAAAATGGAACAATTGACTGATGAGCTAAATCACTTAGTGCATCGATTTAAAGTTTAAATAAACTGATTATTTGGTTAGATAGCTCTTTAAGGTTTTGAAATATAACTGTACTTATGTTGTTTGCCAGCTCAAGTTCAGTTTGAATCGTCATTATAAAAATAAAAAGGGACTTTAAAAGTCCCTTTTTTAATGCAATTTTAACCTTGAGAAGTCAACAAAGCCTAAAGTGAATTAGTATTATTTTTTATCAAAAGCGCGTTTCATGTAGTTAGGTGTAGCGAGTGCACCATGATGAATACCGCTGTTGTAGTATTCACTTTGCTCAGCTATTTGTGCTGCGCCGTCTTCTCTAAAACCGTCAAATGCTTGTGATTTACGTGCAAGTGTTACCGACCATAAACCGCTTGGGTAAATTGGTTGCGGGAATGGCAGTGTTTGTAAATCGTTAAAGCCTACGCTTAGCATTGCTTCGCGCATTTCAACTAATAATGGCATATGCATAAGAGGTGATTCGCTTTGTTGCACTAAAATACCACCTGGGCGCAGTGCATCTAAACAGCTTGTGTAAAACGCATGATTAAATAAACCTTCACCTGGACCCACCGGATCGGTGCCATCAACAATAACCACGTCGATAGATTCGCCAGCGGCTTCGCGCATGTATTTAATACCGTCGTCAAACATAACCGTTGCACGGGCGTCGTTGTTAGATTCACAAAGCTCTGGGAAGTATTTTAACGACATTTGCGTTACTACTTCGTCGATATCTATTTGCGTTACAGTTTCTACGCCTGGGTGTTTTAATACTTCGCGTAAAGTACCGCAGTCGCCGCCGCCAATGATAACGACGTTTTTAGGGTTTGGGTGCGCTAAAAGTGCAGGGTGGCTGATCATCTCATGATAAAAGAAGTTTTCGCGGGTTGTTACCATAGTACACCCGTCGATGATCATTAAATTACCAAAGTCTGTGGTTTCAAACATTTCTACCTTTTGAAAAGGAGACTGTTTTTCATCTAACTTTTTATTAATACGTAATGAAAATGCGCTGCCATCGCGGTCGCTAATTTCAGTAAACCACTTACTTTGATCTAAATTTGCCATAGTTACTATTACACTTTTTAGGTTGAGTATGAAAAAGGGGCAATTCTGCCAGTGCTTGGCGTTTTGCTCAATGACATTTTAACTGATTTGACGAATAAAGTTAGTTAGGAGTGAGTGAAAGTTCAATTTTTGTTAGCCTAGTGGATAGTGACGTATTAAAATGCGCCTTTATACCTAATTGACTAAAGAAGAGTTGCCATGACCTGGGGTTTAGAAACAGCACGCGCCACTTATAACGTTGCTCATTGGAGTGATGGTTATTTTGATATTAACGCACAAGGCGAACTGGTGGCTTACCCAGATGGCGACCAAACAAAACCGGCCATTTCTTTAACGCAATTAACTGAGCAGTTTAAGCAACAAGGTTTAACGTTGCCGGTTTTAGTACGCTTTACTGATATTTTAAAAAATCGTGTAGACACACTTACTAACGCGTTTACGCAAGCGCGAGCAAATCGTGAATATAACGGAAAATACACCTGTGTTTACCCAATAAAAGTAAATCAGCAACGTTCTGTAGTAAGTAAGCTATTAGCGCATCCAAGCGGGCTTGTTGGCCTAGAAGCAGGCTCAAAGCCAGAACTTATGGCTATTTTGGGCGTAGCAAAAGAGCCAATTACTATTGTGTGTAACGGCTATAAAGACAGTGAGTTTTTACGCCTAGCGTGTATTGGTCAAGCAATGGGCCACAGCGTAAAAATTGTGGTAGAGAAGCTTTCAGAACTAACCACACTACTTGAAGAAATAGACAACCTAGGCATAGAACCTGCTATTGGTATTCGTATTCGCCTAAACTCAGTAGGCAAAGGCAAGTGGCAAAACACGGGCGGCGAAAAAGGCAAGTTTGGTTTAACGGCAGGCCAAGTACTAAGTGCAGTTGAAGTGCTTAAAAAGCATAATAAGCTGCACTTAATGCAAATGGTGCATTTTCATATTGGTTCTCAAATTGCCAACATTCGTGATATTCACCGTGCTTTGCGTGAATGTGCACGCCACTTTGCTGAGCTTACGCAATTAAATGTACCGTTAAATACCGTTGATGTGGGTGGCGGCTTAGGCGTTGATTACGAGGGCTCTGGCTCACGCAGTGCGTGTTCAATGAACTACACCGTAGAAGAGTACGCGCGTAATGTAGTGAATGCATTTGCAGAGGTGTGCGATCAGCATAACCTTACGCATCCGGCCATTATCACCGAATCGGGGCGCGCTTTAACCGCTCACCATGCGGTATTAATTACCGATGTAATTGACGTAGAAAAAGCGCCCAATCATTTAAATCCAGAGCCACCGCTTGAAAATAGCGCGTTAGTGCTTGATGAAATGTGGCAGTGTTTACAGCGTTTAAACCCGCGTATGGCACTTGAGATTTATCACGACGCTATGCACTTATTTAGCGAAGCGCACGATCAGTACGTGCATGGCTTAGTAAGCATGCTAGAGTGGGCGAAAATAGAGCAGCTTTACTTTACTATTTTACATCGTGTACGTGCATCGCTTAGTAATAATGCGCGCGCGCACCGTGAAGTCCTCGACGATTTAAACGAAAAGCTTGCCGATAAACTCTTTGTTAACTTTTCATTATTTCAGTCATTGCCTGATGTATGGGGTATTCAGCAGTTGTTTCCGGTTATGCCAATCGAAAACTTAACTCAACCATTGACTCAGCGCGCGATTATTCAAGATATTACCTGTGACTCTGACGGGCAAATCCGTGAATACGTTGAAGGTGCTGGTATCGAAACTAGCTTACCCATTCCAGAATATAAACATGGCGAGCAATACCATATTGCGATGTTTATGGTGGGTGCATATCAAGAAATTTTAGGCGATTTACATAACCTATTTGGTGACACTGATTCTGTGCATGTAGAGCTTAACGATGAAGGTTATGTGTTAACCAATGCTATAAAAGGTGATAGCGTTAAGGATGTATTAAAGTTTGTTGACTATGATAGCGCCATTTTAGCTGACAACTTTGCGTACCAAGTTAATAAGCTTGATGTATCAGCGCAGTGTAAAGAAGGTTACTTAGCTGAGCTTAATGCAGGCCTTGAAGGCTATACCTATTTTGAAGATTAATTTGTAAGCAACTGAAAGCGCAGTATTAGTGGCTGCGCAATGTTTAAAGGAATGGAAGTAATGTCAGTTATTCGCGGTGTATTTAGTATTATTTTTTACACAATAAACACACTTTTTTGGTTTGTGCCTATTTTTATTTGTGGGCTTATAAAGCTTATACCTATTAAGCCTCTACAAAAGATTATGAGCTGGGCTGCAAAGCAATTTGCAACAATTTGGGTGACCTTTAATAGCTTAAATCAAAAGTTATTTACGCCAACTAAACTTAATGTAACTGGCCTTGAAGACCTTAAGCTAAAGGATTGGTACCTAGTAATTGCAAATCACCAAAGCTGGGTCGATATTTTAGTATTGCAGCGCGTGTTTAACCGTAAAATTCCATTTTTAAACTTCTTTTTGAAAAAAGAGCTTATTTACGTGCCTATTCTAGGTTTGTGTTGGTGGGCGCTTGATTTTCCGTTTATGACCCGCACGAGTAAAAGCCAATTAAAAAAGAATCCAAAGCTGCGTGGCAAAGACTTAGAAACCACGCGTAAAGCCTGCGAAAAATTTAAAGAGATGCCAGTAAGTGTGGTTAACTTTGTAGAAGGCACTCGTTTTACTACACAAAAGCACGCGCGCCAAAATAGCCCGTTTCCACATTTATTAAAACCAAAAGCGGGCGGTATTGCTTTTGTAATGCAAGCGATGGGCGAGCAAATTACTAAAGTGGTTAACGTTACAATTCATTACCCTGATGGGATTCCTACATTCATGGATTTTGCAGGTGGTAAGGTAAAAAATATCAACGTACACGTGGATGTAAGGCCTGTAAGCGAAGAGCTTATTGGTGACTACACCGGCGATTCTGAATTTAGAGTACGCTTTCAAAGCGAGCTAAATCGTTTATGGGAAAATAAAGAGCAAACATTACAATCGCTCGAAAAACACCCCAAATAAAAGGCAAAAATATGAGCTTACAGTTATGCTAAAAAAGTGGTTACCAAATTGGCTTAACGGCTTAATTGTGGGCTGCGTATTGTTTTCTAATGTAATGCTTTTTGGCTCACTAGTATTTGTACTAGGGCTTATTAAGTTATTACTGCCTTTGTCTGTTGTTAACTCTTTATTGCACAGCGCTTATCGAGGGTGGTGTAATGGCAATCGGTTTGGCTTGTGGCTAGGTTGTCCTAATATTGTGGTTGATAAAAGTGGCGATTTAAATTCAAAAAGTTGGTATTTACTTATATGTAATCACACGAGTTGGTTAGATATAACCGTGCTTAGCTCATTACATGCATTGCCAGCCCCTAAGTTTTTTTTAAAAGATGAATTAAAATACGTGCCTTTTATTGGTACTAGTGCGTGGGCTATGGGTATGCCGTTTATGAAACGGGTAAGCAAAGCACAGCTTGCTAAAAACCCAAAGTTGAAAGGGTTGGATGTAGAGCGCACAAAGCGCAGCTGTCGCAATTTTCGTCACTATCCTACTACCATCGTTAATTTTGTTGAAGGCACACGCTTTACGCCAGCTAAGCATAATCTGCAGCAAAGTCCTTTTAAGCACTTATTAAAACCCAAAGCGGGTGGCATTGCTTTTGCGCTTGAAGTGCTAGCCAACCAATTTGATGCCATGCTAAATACAAGTTTAGTGTATAGCGGTAAAACAGATCACGTTTGTCGGAACTTACTCAAAGGCGAGCTAGATTCTATTTATGTTTCAATAGACGTAACGCCCATTAATGACAATATGCAGGGCAGCTATCAAACCGATGACGTATTTAAAGCTAATTTTCAACATTATGTGAATGAGCTATGGGTTGCGAAAGATCAGCAGCTTGCCGATATTTATGCTCAACAAGATTTACCTGAACCACAAATCAGTAAGGAAATTGAAACACTATGACCAACACCCACCTACAGGAGTTAATCGCTCCTTGGTTTGAAAAAGTACCCGATGCGGATTTTCTTAGTTCTATTACCGCAGTTTCAATAGGGATTTTTTCTTTATTAATTGTTTACTTATTTACTCGTAGGTTAATGTTACCAGGCATTCAAAAAGTGGTAACTAAGCTTTCGCCTCAACGTATTGGTTCGTTGTCGCCTATGCTTAATAAGCTTAATAGACGTATTGCAGGTATGCTTTGCTGCGTATTATTTTTGGCGACCTTTGACAGTGTTTATCCGGTTAATGAGCTGACCGCTGAAATTTTGAAAACGGTTGGCCAAGCCATACTAATTATTCATGTAGGTTTTATTTTTAGCAGTATTGTAAGTATTGCGGGTTCTATTTATAACCAATTGGAGTTTGCACGCGAAGTCCCTATTCAGGGCTTAATTCAGGTTGTTAAGCTAATCACCTTTATTGTGTGTGCTATTTTAATTGTAAGTATTTTCCTTGAGAAGTCACCCACTTATATTCTCTCTGGCTTTGGTGCTATTGCAGCTGTTACGTTATTAGTATTTAAAGACACTATTTTAGGCTTTGTAGCTAGTATTCAAATCGCAGCAAATCGCCTAGTAACCTATGGTGATTGGATTCAAGTAGAAAACTATGGCGCCGATGGCGAAGTAATTGATTTGGGTTTAAACACTGTAAAGGTACGTAACTGGGATAACACCATTACAACTATTCCAACTTATATGCTAGTTGCGGGTTCGTTTAAAAACTGGCGCGGTATGCAAGAGTCGGGCGGTAGACGTATTAAACGTTCACTTAATATAGATATGCACAGTATTTGTTTAGTAAGTGATGAATTTAGAAAGCAAATAGATGCGGCTATTCCGCTTCATGACTATATCCGAGTGACGACATTACCCGCTCAAGTTTCTAATTTAGGGCTGTTTCGTCGTTATGCTGAGGGCTATTTAAAGCAGCACAGTAAAATTAATACGTCGCTTACGTTAATGGTACGAGAGCTACAACCAATGAACCACGGGTTACCGATTGAGTTTTATTGCTTTAGTGAAGACAAACGCTGGATTTCGTACGAGCATCTACAAGCCGAAATAATGGACCATTTACTTGCAGTATTGCCAGTGTTTGGGCTTAGGGCATATCAAAGTGTTAGTGGGCAATTAAGCCCTCCTAACGAGCAACAAACAGATAAGCCAACATTTAGAGTGATGGCAAATAGTGCTGCAAAAGACCCACAGCAATAAATAAAGCTAAGAGCCACCAAATAGGTGGCTTTTTAAATCGCAGCCATGCAAATGTAATTATTACTAACGCAACCTGCCAAAGGTTATGCACAGCCGATGTCCAAATTGGTGAATACAATGCGGCCGCTAAAAAACCGACTACCGCTGCATTAAGCGCCGCTATTGAACTTGCAAAACGTGGCTTACTTGCCAAATTAATCCAGCTCTTTTGGAATGCGAGTATAAGTAAAAAACCAGGCATAAATATAAGCAGTGTAGCTATAAGGGCACCCACTAAAGGTTGCTCAGTAGTAAGTTGTGCGCCTAAGTAAGTAGCAATAGTAAACATTGGCCCTGGCACTGCCTGTGCACTCGCGTAAGCACTTAAAAACTGATCATCACTCAATGCTGGTACGCCAGCTTGAAGTACCGGCAGTACTACGTGTCCGCCGCCAAACACCATTGCACCCGCTTGGTAAAAAGGGGTAAACAAAGCAAACTCATGCCCTAGTGGAATAAAGCTAACCCCAAGTAAGAGCGCAAATAACCCCAGTGCAATCCAATTAATATTACTGTTTTTACTGCTAACATCGTCTGCTACTGTGCCAAGTTTTAATAAAGGCCATATAGCACCTACTGTTGCAGCAGTGATTAAAATCGCTATTTGAGTTCCCATCATTGGAAATAACACCAAGGCAAGTGTACTCATTATCGCAAGTAACTTAAGCGCACCACTTGTACAAAAGCTTTTAGCCATACTAAGTGTTGCATCAGCGACTATAACAACGGCAAATAACTTTAAGCCTGCAATAATTGCAAAGTAAACAGCGTCAAACTGATGGGCACTAGCCGCAAGCAGCACCATTATTAAAAACGAAGGCAAGGTAAAGCCTACAAAAGCAGCTATACCACCCAGTACTCCTGCACGCTCAACACCAATAGCAAAACTAACTTGGCTAGAGCCTGGCCCTGGTAATGCTTGGCTTAAACTAATAAGTTGTGCGTAACGCGTGTTAGTTAGCCAATTTAACGAGTCTACAAAGTGGCGCTTAAAATAGCCTAAATGCGCAGCGGGGCCACCAAAACTCATGCACCCTAGTAAAAAAAATTGTCTAAAAATAGCAATTAACATTGCGCCAATATCCTTTGTAAAATTCATTAAATTGTCACAGCGTAGTATGACATTTTTATTAAAACGGCACATTAGTTTGAGGTCTGTTTAACAATCATGCAAGATGCGCTGCTTTTAACACTCTCTTCATAGTTTGTTCATACATGTATTTGCATACTCTTGCTAAATTCTTAATGAATAGGGTATCACCATGACTTTAACTAAATCACTTTTAAGCGTAACCGTAGTAGCTGTATTACTTTCTGGTTGTGAAATGAATAACACCGGCAAAGGTGCGGCTATTGGCGCAGCAGCGGGTGGCGTATTAGGTAAAGCAACAAGTAACCATAAAGATAAGCGTATTTTTATAGGCGCTGCTATCGGCGCACTAGCTGGCGCTGCAGTGGGTAACTACATGGATAAGCAAGAAGAAGCATTTCGTGATGAACTTGCAGGCTCTGGTGTTGAAGTTGTACGTGAAGGAGATAACTTGCGTTTAGTTATGCCATCTAATATTACGTTTGCGACCGACCAATCTTATATTTCGTCTGGCTTTAACGATACCTTAGATGCTATTGCTAAAGTGATGAACAAATACGAAAAAACGTACCTAAGTATTGAAGGCCACACAGATAGCACAGGTAAAGACAGCTACAACATGAACCTATCGCGTGAACGTGCTCAAAGCGTTAAAAACTACTTAGTGAACCAGCAAATCATGGCTGAGCGTGTAAGTACTATGGGTTATGGCGAAACACGTCCAATTGCGACTAACGATAGTGCAAATGGCCGTGCTCAAAACCGCCGTGTAGAAATTCAAATAGTACCAAACACTGAAGAATAATTAGTCTTTATTAAACTGTAATTCACACAGTTTTTGATACAACGGGTTACTTGCTACTAATTCTTGGTGGGTACCCGTTGCTATAATCTCTCCATTTTCCATTACCACAATCACATCGGCATGTTTAACCGTTGCTAGTCTATGGGCAATAATAAGCGTGGTGCGGTTTTGCATTAAATGCTCAAGCGCTGCTTGTACATGGTGCTCACTTTGAGCATCGAGTGCGCTGGTGGCTTCATCAAGAAGGAGTATTTCAGGGTCTTTTAGTATGGCACGCGCAAGCACAATACGTTGCTTTTGCCCACCCGATAACCGCACACCTTGCTCACCTAAAAAACTGTTATAACCTTGCGGTAATTGTTTAATAAATTCATCTGCATGAGCATGTTTGGCAGCGGCATATACTTGCTCGTCACTTGCTTTTGGGTTGCCGTAGCGAATGTTATGCATTACATCGGAGCTAAACAAGATAGGGTTTTGCGCGACCATACCCATTTTACCTCTGAGGGTATTAAGCGATAATTCTTTAATGTTTATATCTTTAAATTTAATGGCTCCGCTAGCCGGATCGTAAAAGCGCTGTAGTAATTCAAATAAGGTTGTTTTACCTGCGCCAGAAGGGCCAACAATAGCCACAGTTTGGCCTTGAAGTATATTTAAACTTATTTTATTAAGTGCGCTTACGTCTGGGCGAGAAGGGTAGTTAAAGCTTATATTCTCAAGCGTAATAGCAGGGCTGTTACTATTTTTTAGTAAGTAACTATCTTGTGGATTTAGTGGGTTTTCTATCTCACTTTTAACAGCAAGTAACTCAAGTAATCTTGCAGCTGCGCCTGCTGCGCGTTGTAGTTCGCCATATACTTCAGCAACGGTTGCCACCGACATTGCTACCATAATAGCGTAAAACACAAAGGCTCCTAGCTCACCGCCAGTCATGGTACCTGCTAATACGTCGCTGCCGCCGACCCACAGCATTGCGCTAATAGCGCTAAAAGTTAAAAATATTACCGCTGCAATTAAAAACGAACGTTGCTTAATGCGGCTTTTAGCCACATTAAAGGCTTTTTCGGTTTCAAGTGCAAAAGCGTGCTGCTCTTGCTCTTCGTGGCTATAGCTTTGCACAACTTTAATATTTTGAATGATCTCGCCGGCATAGGTGCTTATATCGGCTATGGCATCTTGGCTGGAGCTTGCAAGTTTGCGCACCTTTTTACCAAATATCATCATAGGAACAAGTACCAACGGCACACAAGCAACAACCACTAAAGTAAGTTTTAAATTAGTAAACAACAGCATAGCAAGTCCACCAACCAGCATAAGTACACTGCGCAACGCCATAGAAAATGATGAACCAATAATTGATTGCAGTAATGTTGTGTCGGTTGTTAAACGCGACATAAGCTCGCCACTGCGGTTTTCTTCAAAGTAGCTTGGGTGCAAAGTAACAATGCGATTAAACACGGCTTTGCGAATATCGTTACTGACTCGCTCGCCAATCCACGACATTAAATAAAAGCGGCTAAACGTGCCTACGGCCAATAAACTAATTAAACCAATAAGCACCAATACAGCTTGTTGTAGCTGCGCTTGGGAGCCAGCTATAAAGCCATGATCTATGACAAACTTAACCCCTTGACCTAATGATAAGTTAACACCAGCGGTGACTAAAAGGGCAGCAAGCGCCGCCACTACCATCCATTTATACGGTTTAATAAACGCAAAAATAGGTAATAAACTACTAAAAGCGGCTTTTTCGGGCTTAGGGCTTGTTTTTGACATAGTGGATTCTTTTTAAAGGTTAAGGTATAGATATGGCACTAAGATAATAAAAATCAATACTTTTAAACATTAGCATCAATAAGGAAACGTTATGACTACTGCAACCGTAAGTGGAGAATTTAATGTAAATCTAGCCCCAATTGAAGGCTACGCAAGCGGCCAAAACGGCGTTAATTTAGGGCGTATGTCGATAGATAAAACATTTAAAGGTAGCTTAAATGCCACCAGCCAAGGCGAAATGCTAAGCGCCATGACTCCTACACAAGGCAGTGCCGGTTATGTTGCCATAGAGCAAGTAATAGGCGAGCTTGAAGGTAAAAAAGGCAGCTTTGTATTACAGCATTTTGGTACTATGGATAAAGGCCAAGACAGCCTAATTTTAAATGTAATTCCCGACTCTGGCACTAATGAGCTAGAAGGGTTAACGGGCAGTATGAAAATACGTATTGAGCAAGGGATTCACTACTACGATTTTGAATACACGTTATAAGATACTCAAGGATTAAAATGCAAAAAGTAATCGAATTTAGAAAGACCCGTTTTTTGGGTGGGGTAGATATAGCCGCACTGAATGATCGCATACAGGAATTAAACCAAGATGGTTGGAAAGTGTTAAACGCAGTGCCATTGGCAGGTTTTTATGGGCAAGTGCACGGCTATACGTTACTTATTGAAACTGACGAGCTTTAAATGACAGTTTCAGTATGGTTAAGCCTAGCGGCTATTTGCATGATGGGCGCAATGTCGCCAGGGCCAAGTTTGGCGGTGGTTTTAAAGCACTCACTTAACGGCAGTATGAAAAATGGTATGCTTGCCGCACTCAGTCATGGCACTGGCGTTGGCTTGTATGCCGGTGCATCGTTATTAGGGTTAGGCGCTTTAATGACGCAGTTTCCAACAGTTTATCAAATACTCGTTTACTTAGGTGCGGCCTATTTGGCGTATTTAGGTATAAAAATATTGCTAGCAAAACCAAGTAATGACGAACTTGAAGTACATAAAAGTGAGGTAAGTTCAGCTAAAGCATTACAAGATGGCTTTGCCATTGCGTTTTTAAATCCAAAACTCGCTATTTTCTTTTTAGCGTTGTTTTCGCAGTTTATTGACCCTCAGCTACTTACTTTAAGTGTGGGCATAATTATGTGTTTAACCGTGTTTGTAATTGATACCGGCTGGTATTTACTGGTGGCGTTACTGACTGAGGTTTCAAAAAACCGCTTTGGATTTACCAAACAAAACCCGTGGCTTGATAAAATACTGGGAGTCGTATTTATCGCTCTTGCTATAAAAGTTGTTATTAGCTTGTAAGATTGAGTAGAGATTATTGAAGCTTGCAGAGTGTATTTTTAGTTATATAGATAAAGGATTAAAACAATGACAAAACATATTTTAAAAAGTGCATCTTTCGACCCGAAGGTTCAGCAATACTGGATGCTAATGGCCGCTTTTTTTAGTGTACTAGCGCTGGTGACTATTCCGTTATTACCCATTGTCTTGGCGATTGTATGGCTAGTGGGCGGGCGAATACTCGCAGCTATGTCTGCTGACTTATTACCACAAAAATTGGTAGTTAAACGTGGCATATTATTTAAAGAAGAAAAATCTATTCCGCTTGAAAAAATAACAGATGTAGGGTTAAGCCAAGGGCCGCTCATGCGAATTTTTGGATTATATCGTTTAAGCTTTGAAACAGCTGGGCAGTCAGGAAATGGTGCTTTAGTGTCTTTGCTTGGTGTAGTTAATGCGAGTGAGTTTAGAGAGGCGATACTTGAGCAAAAAGATGTATTGGCAAACCAAGGTAAAGCGTCGCAGCAGGCAACAGAGCAAAGTGAGAAAGAGCTACTGAGATCACTTACTTATAGTGTTAAAAATATTGAGCAGATGCTACTTGTTTTACTTGATGAAAGGCAGCAAAAGTAGCCTGTTTTAAAATTGTAAAGCTTATAAGGGTATTTTTATGAATACGGAAATAGAAAATATATTTAATAATTATCCTGAGATAGCAAAAAGTAAGCTTATAAAATTACGAGAGTTAATTTATACCGTAGCACAAGAGCAAAACTTAGGAGCTGTTGAAGAGTCTTTAAAGTGGGGAGAGCCAAGTTATAACACAATAAATGGCAGCCCCATTCGCGTAGGCTTTAAGGGCTCCTCGTGTTATTTGTTTTTTCATTGCCAATCAAAGCTAGTAAGCACATTTAGAGAGTTGTATTCCCACACTCTCACTTTCGAAGGTAACCGGGCAATTGTATTAAATAGTGAAAAGCCATTACCAGAATACCCAGTTAAAGAGCGTATTAAATTAGCACTGACTTATCACAAAGTTAAACGCCTACCTTTACTAGGCGCATCATTATAAGTATTCAGTTGATGTTTAAAACACACTACATATTTGGTTTGCGTCACAGGTAATAACGGTTACGTTTTCATAACCCACACGCGTTAACGCTTCTGCTCCCAACGTTGCGCGCGTACCACTTGCGCAGTGCACGTAAATAGGGCGAGCTGCGTCTTTTTCTATTTCCATCAGTTTCATCTCGAGTAATCCACGCGGAATATTTATAGCGCCAGTAGCTGCTTTTGTAGCGTGCTCTGCAGGTTCTCGTACATCAATAAGTAAACCCTTATTTTGTTCAAGTTCGAGTTTCGCTTGCGCTGCGTCAATACGGCGTTGGTTAGGTGTGATAATTTTTAGTAAATCAGGGATTGATGTAAGCATTAGTTTGTAAATCCTCTTTTTCTTAAAAAAGACATTAATGAGTGCTACTTGGTATAAGTAGGTTAATTGAGTTAATACTTATAAATAACGTTAAAAACTGAAAGTTACTTTATATAAAGTAACTTAATAGTGCGGATACTGCTACAGCACTTCCGCCGATTAATAAAACGGCATCGTTAATTTTGTGATTACCTTAATATTAGTAAAGTCTAATGTTAATTATATTAGAACCTACTAATGTAAAAGTCTATACTTAAAAAGGTATCAAAAAGAGAAATAATAAAAATGAATATTGAACAACTAGCTGTCAACGCAGAGCAAGCCGAACAGTTTTTAAAATTAATGGCTAACAAAAATCGCTTAATGATTTTATGTAGTTTATTACAAGGTGAGCAAAGTGTAGGTGAGCTAAATAAAAATGTACCTTTAGCACAGTCAGCGTTATCTCAGCATTTAGCAAGTTTACGCAAGGCGGATATGGTTGCTACTCGCAGAGAAGGGCACACTATTTATTACTCATTGACCGATCCAAAAGTTGAGTCGATCATTGCTTTGCTATATGAGTGGTTTTGCCGACAAGAAAATACTAAATAAACGTAGCTATTTCATCGAGTGATTTTTTATCCAGTGCATGAGCAGGTATTGTTGCATCATCACTTGGGTAGCCTGTAATAAGTAGCATGTATGGGCGTTCGTTATCTTTATCGCGATTACATATGTCGGTTAAAAAACTCATTGGCTTTGGAGTATGAGTAAGGGTTGCCAAACCACTGCGGTGCAAAGCTTGAATTAAAAAGCCGGTAGCTAAGCCAACAGACTCATGCACATAATAATTCGTATTTTTATCATCGCTGCTTACGCCGCCCTTTTTTTGACTAAATACAGCTATAAGCCAAGGTGCATGCTCTAAATAAGGTTTATTGGCGTCGGTACCTAACGGTTTTAGCGCATCTAACCATTCTTCACCTGCTCTGCCTTCGTAAAAAGAACGCTCTAATTTTTCTGCGGCTTCTCTTATTTGTTTTTTTACATCGCTACTGTTTATAGCCACAAAATGCCAAGGCTGATGATTCGCTCCACTTGGTGCTGTGCCAGCTGCTTTTATACATGCTTCAATAATATTTTTTGGTACTGGGCGATCGCTAAAGCTGCGAATGCTATGGCGGCGTTGGCTGGTTTGTAAAAACTCGTTAGCACGATTTAGCATTTCTTCATGTGGATATTCTATAAAGTCATTTAACGGCTGGCTTTGGTGATCTTGCATGGCTTTTCGTTTCTTATAAAAAGTATATGTGGTTTTTATACCGAGTGAATACAGTGCAGGCAAGTGTTATGAGTTTAAATTATGTTTATTTGTTGTTACAAATTTAACCAGCAAGTAACTTATGTTCCTATTTTCCTTGTGGTATAAAACATTATAAAAATAATTACTCATATTCAAGGAAGTAAAAATGCTATCAATAACAGGGTTATCTAAAACCTACGATAATGGCGTACATGCACTACAAGGTGTTGATTTATCTATCGGCAAAGGGATGTTTGGATTACTTGGGCCAAATGGCGCAGGTAAATCATCGCTAATGCGTACCATTGCAACACTGCAGTCGGCTGATTCGGGTTCAATCACTTTTGATGGTATTGATGTTTTTAAAGACCCACAGGCTCTGCGCCAACGTTTGGGTTATCTACCGCAAGATTTTGGTGTGTACCCGCGTGTTAGTGCTTACGACTTACTGGACCATATGGCTGTTTTAAAGGGAATTCATAATAAAGCAGAGCGTAAAGAGTCGGTTGAAGGATTACTTGCACATACTAATTTATATCAACATCGCTCAAAAGCGGTAAGTGGCTTTTCGGGCGGTATGCGCCAGCGTTTTGGTATTGCACAAGCCTTACTAGGCGACCCCGACTTACTTATCGTTGATGAACCTACCGCAGGGCTAGATCCTGAAGAGCGAAATCGCTTTCATAACTTGTTAGTAAGCTTAGGCGAGCAAAAAGTCGTTATATTATCGACCCACATTGTTGAAGATGTAGCAGAGCTTTGCCCAAACATGGCGGTGCTGGCAGGCGGTAAAATACTATTAGAGGGCAATCCAATTGCCCTTACCGATAAACTCCAAGGCCAAATTTGGCGCAAAGCCATGAGCCAAGAAGAAGCGCTAGAGCTTGAACCGCAGCTGCCTGTTATTTCAAAACGCTTATTTGCTGGGCAAACCATATTACATGTATTAGCCAATGAAGCCCCTGAAGGTTTTGAGCTCAGCAGTGCAAACCTAGAAGATGTGTATTTTTCTACGTTGCTTAATCATCGTAACAGCCAAGTAGCATAAGGGGGCGCTATGTTTTTTAATATGCTAGCGTTTGAGCTGCGCTATTTTATGCGTCAGCCTTCGTTTTATGTGACCTCATTAATATTCTTTTTTATGGCGTTTTTTATAAGCTCCAGTAGTAAGTTTCCGTTAGGTGGGGCTAATGTTCATATGAACTCGCCTTATACCATTATGGTTTTAACGGTTACCTTTTGTACGCTTGCTATGTTTTTAGTGGTTAACTTTGTTGCAAGCTCAGCGATTCGCAACAGCGAGACCAAAATGGATGAGCTGGTGTTTAGTAAGCCCGTTAACCCGCTTGCTTATCAATCAGGGCGTTTTTTTGGTTCTTACTTAGTTGTACTTATTGTGTTTTTAAGCGTGCCACTAGGCGTATTTTTGGGATCTCAATTTGGCTTGTTGGTTGGCTGGCTCGATAGCGAGCTAGTAGGCCCCAATAAGTTTATATATTACGCAGCGCCTTTTTTATATTTAGCAGTGCCAAGCTTATTGGTCCTCAGTGCTATTTTTAATAGTGTGGCGGTCTATTTTAAAACCATGATGGCGGTATATGTAACGGCCGTGGTGGTTTATATAACCTACCAATTGGCGAGTATCTATTTTGACGATTTAGCGTTTAGAAATATTGTTGTTTACGCAGACCCATTTGGCACAGGGTCGTTAATTGACTTAACCCGTTACTGGACTGTAAGTGATAAAAATACTGAAGTGTTAACGCTTTCGGGCGATTTTTTAATTAACCGTATTTTATGGGTAGCAATAAGTTTAGCGATGTTTTTTGGCCTCGGAAAGTTAGGTAATCGCGTAGTCACTAAAAAACAGAAAAAGCAATTTGCTGTCTCAACGTTTGTAAAAAACAAACAAGCAGCACTTATTAGCAGCGCTAAAAATTACAAGTCAAAAGGGGTAAATACGAAATCGCAATTAGTAATGCGCAGCTTATTTGAACTTAAGCAAGTTATATTAAGTGCCCCTTTTATGATTTTAGCGGGTGTCAGTATTACTATGTTACTCGCACCACTTTTTGCACCTATTGGCGCATATGGCACAACGGATTGGCCGCTCACACAAAACATGGTGGGCATTATTCAAAACTCCTCCGCTTTGTTTATGTTTATCATTATTGCTTATTACAGCGCAGAGCTGGTTTGGCGAGAACGCCAAAGTGGTATGGGTGATATTGTTGACAGTTTCCCGGTGCATAACAGTGTGTTTTGGGTATCTAAAATTATTGCGTTAATCACTGCAGTTTGTGGCCTTTATTTAGTAGGCATGATGTTTACCATTGCAGTGCAGCTATTTAAGGGGCAATTTAACCTAGAGCTTGGTCAGTACTTATTTAGGTTGGGTTACCTTACATTACTGCCTTTAATTATGATGGCTATATTGGCGTTCTTTTTACAAATAATTAGCCCTAATAAATACATAGGTATGGGTTTATTTATTCTGTATTACATTGCTCAAATGGTAATGGGTGCTTACGGGTTTGAGCATCATATGTATCATTTTTCTCAAAGCAGTAGCGTACCGTATTCTGATATAAATGGTTATGGACATTTTTTACAAGGCGCGCATTGGTATACCCTATATTGGGGGGCATTGAGTGTGTTTTTAGCTATTGTAGGGTTTGCTTTATGGCATCGCGGCCCGTCGCAATCATTGCGTACTCGTTTATCTTTAGTGCGTTACAACATGTCTTTAAAAGGCCAGATTGCAGCCGTTATAAGTTTATTGGTATTTGTGGGCGCGGGTTATAACATTTATTACAACACCCGTGTAATCAACGAGTTTGTAACAAGTGATGATAACGAAGCGCTACAAGTAAGGTATGAGCAAGAGTTTTCACAATACAAAGACTTGCCACTGCCTATAATAACTGATGTTGACTTACACATTGATATTTATCCTAAAAAGCGTGCTTTAAATGCCGTGGCTAAAATTAAGTTTACCAATACCGCAAACGAGCCAATAACCCGTGTGTTAATCAACGAGCCTAGCCAATCTAAAAGCTGGGATGTAAAAATGGCGGGCGGAAAAATAGTAGAGCGTTTAACCGATTTTGGCATGGTATGGTTTGAGTTTGAACAACCGCTAATGCCCAATGAAGTACGAGAAGGCGAGCTCTCAGTTTCTCGTGAACACGACGGTTTTGTTGATAGGAGATCTGATACTCAACTCGTGCACAACGGTACATTTGTAAATAATGGAGAATTATTGCCAAATTTTGGTTATCAAAAGTATTTTCAAATTGCCGATAAGTATGAGCGCCGCAAGCACGATTTACCTGAACTTGAACGCGCACATAAACTAGAAGACAGCCGCTATTATACGCAAAATGAGTTTGGGCCTGCTAATGGCTTTATAAACTATAAGGCAACGGTAAGCACCGATGAGTCACAATTTGCGATTACTCCAGGTTACTTAAAAAGTGAGAGTGTAAAAGACGGGCGCCGTACTTTTGTTTATGAAATGGATGCTCCAATTATAAACTTTTACTCTGTGCTTTCGGCAGAGCTTGAAAGTAAAAAGGTTGAGCATAACGGTGTAAATATTGAGGTGTACTACCACAAAGATCATGCATGGAATGTTGATCGCATGATTGAGTCAGTTCAAGACTCAATAGATTACTACACACAAGCCTTTGGCCCGTATCAGCATAGACAGCTTCGTATTATTGAATTTCCTAAGTATCGCTCGTTTGCGCAAAGTTTTGCCAATACGGTACCTTACTCAGAAAGTATGGGCTTTATTACAGACTTAAGAGATGAGAGTAAAGTTGACTACCCTTACTATGTAACCGCACATGAAGTTGCACACCAATGGTGGGGGCATCAAGTATCGGGGGCTAATGTAGAGGGCAGTGCCGTTATTTCTGAATCGCTCTCCCAATACAGCGCACTTATGGTGCTAAAAAAACGCTTTGGCGCCGAGAAACTTCGTAAATTCTTAAAGTACGAGTTAGATAAATACTTAATGGGCCGCACAGGCGAAGCCTTTGAAGAAATGCCGCTGTATAAAACGCAGGCTCAACAATACCTTCACTATAATAAAGGCTCAGTTGCGATGATGGCTTTGTATGACCGCTTAGGTGAAAAACGCTTAAATGCCGCACTTAAAGCGTTTTTGAATGAGTTTAAATACCAAGCGACGCCATATCCAACCACACTTGATTTACTTAGTTATTTAAAGCGAGATGCAACACAAGCTGAACAACGTTTTATTGATGATCAGTTTAAATATATAACGCTTTATGAGCTTGAAATGAAAGAAGTGTCGGTTACTGATGATGTTGATGGCGAAGGTTTTTATACAGTAACACTGAGCGTTGAAGCAACTAAGCAGCATGCCGATGGACAAGGTGAAGAAACTGAGCAGCCGCTCGATGAGCTAATTGATATTGCATTATTTAGCGACGACCCTGAAAACTTACTCGCTGAAGACTTTGTTATTTACTCGCAAAAGCATCAAATAGTATCTGGTACCAATACTATTGAGCTAAAAGTAAAAGAAAAACCATTATTTGCGGGGGTAGATCCTTACATTAAGCTGGTCGACAAAGACAGTAAAAACAACTTAGCTAAGTTTTAAAGTCTATTTATTTACTAACTACTTAAACTGACTACTTTAAAGGCCGCATTTATGCGGCCTTTATGTGTAATAAACTGTATAAAACTTCATAGCGTTTCTACATATTCCCCACAGCTTTTTACGCTAATATTTTATGTTCTCTTATAAAGTTACCTTACTGGTATTTAGTTTATAAGGAAGAGTATGAAACCATTAATTATAGGGGCGATAGCATTAAGCCTCAGTGCTTGTTCTGCGGTAACCATTCAGCCAGAAGCTATCGCAAAAATTACAAGTAAAGCGACCTACGAGGATAGCCGCCCATTTTATTTATGGGGATTAGTGGGTGAGCAGCGGGTAGATGTAAAACAAGTTTGCTTAGATACACCGGTTATTCAAATGCAGTCACAACAAACGTTTAGTGATGGAGCGCTGAGTTTAATTACGCTTGGAATATACTCGCCCCATACCATTAAAGTGTGGTGCCAAGAGCAAGTACTAGGGGAGACATTATGAGCATCAAGTTATTTGCAGCCGGTTGCACACTAATTATTTTAACTGGATGTACAAATATTTACTTTGATAACGGTATGCAGAGCAAAGTAAGCAATAAAGCACTAAAAAGCTCACAGTGGCATCATAATTTTGCACTTTCGTTGTACGAGGGATCAGAGCCGTTAGATTTAACAAAACATTGCCCACAAGGGGATTGGCAAAGCGTTCATACGTATAAATCGTTTACTAATGGTTTAGCTGAGGTGGTTGTGAATCAAATTGGCCCAGCTTGGTACCCTAAAACAGTAGAAGTACAATGTAATAAGGTACCATTTAAAGCTAAATAATTATTTAAAATAGTTATTCGTAACGCAGTGCATCTATAGGGTTTAGTCTTGCTGCTTTAATAGCAGGGGCTAAACCAAATATAATCCCAATCATTGATGTAAATCCGAACGATAGTATTACAGCCCATACTGGTATATATGCATCAGGCATACTTGGGACTAAAAACGAAATAAGCCCTGCGGCGCCATATCCTATAATGAGTCCTATTAAACCACCAAAAAGTGAAAGCACAACGGCTTCAACTAAAAACTGCAACATAATAAAACCAGGTGTTGCGCCTAGTGCTTTTAATGTACCAATAACACGTGTGCGTTCAGTTACCGACACTAGCATTATGTTCATAACACCAATACCGCCAACAAGTAAGCTAATGCCAACAATACCAGCAGTAATAGCAGTAGCACTGCTGGTAAATTTATCTATTTGGGCACGAGATTTTTCAGCGGTTTCAAATTCAAAGTCGTTTTCATCTTTCTCTTTTAGTTTATGCAGTTGGCGCAATACACGAGTTATTTTTGCAAGCACTTGTTCTTCGTTAGTACCTTCATTTAACCTAAACATAATTTGCACATTAGTTTGTGTACTTCCGCCTTCTAAAGCACTCATGGTACTAATTGGAATATTAATGTAATCGTCTTGGTCAAAACCAAATAAGCTACCTTGTTTTTCAGCAACGCCAATAATTCTAAACCATTCACCACCTAGCTTTATATATTCACCTACTGGGTTTTCAGGAAGGTTTAGCTTTTCTATGATTGAAGGGCCGATAAATGCGACCCTTCTTCGTTTATCATCGTCCTCAGCACGAATAAAACGACCAAGTTCAGGATAAGTACGATACGCTTTTTGATAGTCTTGCTCGGTACCGATAACACGCGATGAATGGCTTTTATTTCCATACTCAGCTCCCCCCGAAAAGCGCCAGGTAAACATTAGGGCAGTTAGCGTTTCAGCTTCTTTTATACGCGACTTTAAAGCTAAAAAATCGTCGTAGGTAAGCTTGGCATTTTTACCAACCATTTCGAGTTCAATACTGGTGTAAGGCTTTATTGTTGTTACATCTGGCGACATATCAGCAAGTTGATCGTTTATTTGCTTTGTAAAACCCTGCATCACTGCAACGACAGTAACTACGGCGGCAACACCAATAATAATGCCCAAACAGGTCAGTGCGCTGCGCATTGCATTAGCTTTAATAGCTGAAAAAGCGGCCTTAGTGCCTTCCATTATCGCAAGAGCTGATTTAAACATGCTGCTTGATTCCTTCATCTTTAGTTACATCACTTACCACTTTACCGTCCACTAAACGAATCACGCGTTGGCAATGATCGGCAATTTCTTGCTCATGTGTTACTAAAATAATAGTGTGACCTTCGTTATGCAGCTCATCAAACAAATCCATAATTTCGCGGGTCGTTTTACTATCAAGATTACCTGTGGGTTCATCTCCTAATAATATATGTGGTTTTGTGACTAAAGCGCGGGCAATAGCAACACGTTGACGTTGCCCGCCCGATAGCTGGCTAGATAAATGATTAACTTTATCACCGAGACCTACCCGCTTTAGTGCTTCTAGAGCTTGTTGCTTGCGCTGTTTACTAGGGATAAAGCGATATACTAAAGGCTGCATTACATTTTCTAGTGCGGTTGCACGTGGTATTAAGTTAAAGCTTTGAAATATAAACCCGACACTTTCATTACGCTGATGAGCAAGCTCTGTCTCGGTCATACTTTTTACTAGTTTATCTTTTAAGTAGTATTCGCCACTGCTGGGTGTATCTAAACAGCCTAATAAGTTCATCAAGGTCGACTTGCCTGAACCAGAAGGTCCTATAATCGCCACGTATTCGTTTTGCATTATATGTACGTTTACATCATCAAGTGCCTTAAATACCTCTGAGCCCATTTTGTATTGTTTATTAATATGCTCTAGCTTGATTACCGCAGACATTAGGCTTCTTCCTTGTCTGCATCTGATTTAAGTTTTACCACATCACCTTCAGTCAGAAGACTTACTGGGCGCGCAGGGCCAATAACTATTTTGTCGCCCTCATTTAAGCCGTCAGTAATGGCTTGCTCTATATCAGATGATATTCCAACAGTTACGGCAATTTTGCTAACGGTGTTATCACTATTTAGTCGCCATACAAATGTTTTATCGTCTTCTTTTTGGATTGCTTCTATTGGAAGTTTTAAACCGTTTTCGGCAATGCTTGTTGCGATCTCTGCTCTACAACTCATTCCTGCATATAGCTGGCGCTCAGTAGTATCGAGTAATACTTTTACTTTAAACGATAAACCTTGAGAGCCGGCTTGGTTTTTAGCTGAAGTACCAATATTGATTACTGTGCCGCTAAATGGTTTATTAGGGTATGCGGCCGCATAAATATTCGCTTTTTGGTTAAGCTTAATGCTCGCAATGTCGGTTTCATCCACACGTAGCTCGGCTAAGATAGCGCTAGGATCGGCTACTAGCATTAAATCAGAGCCAATAATATTAGTAGTACCGGCTATAACGGTTTCACCTTCTTTAATATTTACAGATGCAAGCAAGCCGCTCATTGGAGCTCTAAATACACTTTTACTTAAGCGATCTTGCGCAATTTGTAGTGACGCTTGTGCTTGGTTGTACGACTCTATTCGTGATTCAATATCGATTTTAGCTAGATCGCGTGCGCTTTCAATATTCTCGTAGCTCTCTTGATTACCTAAACCGACATCATATAAGTCTTTTTGTCTTTTAAGTTGGCGCTCTAGGTTAGCAAGGCGTGTTTTATTGTGTTTAATTTCAATTTCTGTGGCGCGAAGGATTGCTTTACTACGGGTAACTTCTGATTCAAAAGCAGTTGTATCAAGGCGCATTAACATATCGCCTTGTTTAACTCCTTGGCCTTCTTGAACAAATATTTTATCTACTCGGCCTGTCACTTCAGAGCGTAATTGCACTTGTGTATTAAAAACTAAATTACCTGAAGCCATTATTGAGTCAGCAATGTCGCCAAGCTCTACTTGAGCAATATTTACTTCGGCTTGTTTTTCATCGCCAGAAATTTGCTTTGACACAATTAGGGCTATAAATGCGCCTACAGCGAGTGTGATGATTATTGCTTTTTTCATTTTATCTATCCGTGAATTAAGTAATGTGGAGCTAGTATCTACCTCCACTTAAGAGTTAACTTGCTGCAATGATTGCCCAAATACCAAAAATAATAATTGAAGGAAGAGCAGAGAATAGGAGTGCTTTGTTAGTTGAAAAATTAGTCCAGCATTTTAAGCCGATCATTCCCAGCGCAATGCTCCAAAAGCTAAATAAATTTATTGATTCTAATAAGCTATAAAAAGGATGGCCAATTTCAAGTCCTATTATTAATTGGTTAATAGATGCGTAGCTAAATACGGCTTGTTGAGATATTTGATCTGTACTTGCACTTAGTACAAGAGCAATTGTTCCTAGGCTTGAAATAACAACTGGCATCATTGTCCAGGTAGCGAATCCATACCAAGCTCCGTAGCTATGTTCTGATTCAGGATCTTGTTTAGCCACAAGCATATAATAAAGTGCCATTAATGCATTCATGATAGCCAGAGCAATTACGCCGCCAAACAAACCAAACCATATTTGGCCTTCTGCATTTTGCTCTATACTTTGGCGAATCATTTTTTGCTCGCCAATCGTCGCATCAATAGTTGATGCTGCTACTTGCTCATTAATCAAAAACTGCATATCAACAGTGGAATAAAAAATATAAATACTCGCCATTGAAACTAAAGACATGACTATAAAAGCAAGCCATGACCAACCTTTGGCGTGTTCAACACCATTGAAAGCTTTACTAGGACTTATATAAATATCGAGTAGGGCGCTAAACGCGTTAGGTGATTTCATTATTATTCCTTTATACCTATTTTATGGCTAGGCAGTTATAAATGCCCAGTGACTAGGTAATAGAATAAAGGAAAATGTATGTATTGTTTTCATTCAATTGTAACGGTTTGTTAACAGGTGTGAGGGGTCTCGTTCAAAAACGAGAAAAGGGCCAAAAGGCCCTTCGTGTCGCAGCAAGTAACACATTCTTTCTTATAAATTAAAGTCTACAGAATAAGCAACGTAAGCTTTAATATCTGAGTCATCCATATCTGTATCAGATAAACCAAAAGTGAAACCATCTTTCGAAATTGATACACCGTAATCTAAGATATTATCATCGCCAATAAAGTCACCAGAGTAGTGGCCTAAGTGAAGTGCCATTTCAGTGCCGTTACTGCCAATAGCAAAACCGTAGTCAGCTGTCAGGTAAAGTGAATCACCAAAGTCTGTACCATCACCACTTGCAGCTGATGTTGCAAGTACTGAAGCACCAAATGTAAAGCCTTCAACACTGATGCTACCGTAAATTTCAGAGAAATCTGCGTCAGCTTCAGAAGCGGCATCTGGGTAAGCGTAATAAATATAGCCAACATCATAGCTAACGCTTTCGTTAATGTCGCCACCAAAGCCTGCATATAAATCAAGCTCATAGGTCATTTCATCTGCCCACGATGCATTTGAAGCCCAAGTACCTGCATAAAAGCCCGATTCATTAGCGTAATCAATACCGCCTGAAATAGCTGCATCGCCCCCAGTTTGCTCTTGACCACGCCATAAGTAGTTTGATGTTGCCGCTGCGTTTGCTGTTACTTCAGCATGTACGGCTGTTGACGTTAAAGATGTTCCGCCCATTAATGCTATAGCACTTATAGCGATGGTTTTTTTTAGTTTTAGCATGTCCATTTCCCGTTATATGATTTTTGCTCGCCAAGGTTTTTATTATGTATTCGGAACCTTTAGGCTGACGGCTTTTTATTGTTTAACTAACGAGATAATTGCACTGTATGTGCCAGCTTCATTATTTTTTATTAAAAATTATTTTTATACATTAAAAACATGAGCTTGTATTTTATAGATTGAGAAGAGAGATGGTATGTAGGAAGATGTTGCGCACACTGCTGGTGCATAAATTAACCTAGCCGCACCATAAAAGTACGGCTAAATTAGAAGTTTTTAGCCAAATATAGTGCGCATAAGGCTAATTGTTTCGTTTACACTACGACCTTTTTGAACTTCACTCACAATTGAATCGCGCTTACTGCGAATGTGCTCAGGAATATCGTCAGCAGCAAGTGCGCGGTCTACTAAAATTTCTGCAGACTCTTTACCTCTACGCTGAGTTTTACCTGTCGTAGTTGTAGTTCGTTTAGGCTTACTTAACAGTTTGATGTAGTTAGAGTTATCTGGTGTTTTTGCATCAGCATAGTGAAAGAAACATGGGATTAGTGCTTTAATAGCAACTAATTGTGCTTCTAACTCATTACTAGGTTTAGCCATTTTGTACCATGACATAGCTTGAATACCTTTTACAATATCTTGCCAGTAACGCTCAAAATCACTATTTTTTAGTTTAGAAACACCAAGGGCACCGCATAATGCATCTAATCGATTGTTTGTGATCGGAGTAAATATATCAGGGCGACGCATTGCAAGCAGTCGTGTTGCAGGCGCAAGTGTTGGTTTTTCATTATTGTCGGTGAATATTTTTGAATAAGCAGCAACAAATTGTTGATATTCGTATTGAGTAATGTCACCTTCAAGTGGAATATTTACTAGTGCATCGTCAAAGGCACCTGGTAAATCGCCAAGCATTTGATGAAAGCTCTTCGCACTTTTTGTTGATGCAAACCATTCAACGTCAAAGTTGTATGTGCTTGGATCAAGTGATGCCATGTGCTTACCGCTAAACGCAAGTAAGTCTTCAGGAATCATATCTTTAAGAGATTGTTCACGAATGCTCTTAATGTAGTCTACTAAGCGAAGCTGTTCATCAAGAGCAATAACGTCTTTGTGTTGTTCTACAAATACACTTACTACAGGCCACGGAGCAATACGTAAAGTTTTAACCTGTAAAAAGCTGATAGCTGAAATAAGCTGATCGTGTAGCTTCTTAAGTACTGGTAATTGCTGCGGCTCTAGTAAATCGTAGTTCATACGATCTCTGCTTGCACTTAGCAATTCGTAACACCAAGGTAAAAAATCATCAGGGTGGTTTTCTACTTTCACGGCCATAAGGTTAAGGCTTAATTCTGAAGATTGCTTCAGAATGTTCTGATAGATTTGATTTTCTTGTTCGCCTAGCGTCATTTTTGACGGTGAAATTAGCAGTTTTTTCATGCCTTGTAGAATCTCCGGTTTAGATATATATTTTTTTGCTGGTCTATTTTAGCGCAATTACGCTAATAACAACAGCGCTGTCCTCCATACGTTGTAATTGAAGTAGCTAAATCGGTGTTTTTGCTAATAGAATGAGACTAACGCTTTAACATGTATCAATCATTTTTATCTAGTACAAAGAGACTTTCAACTGAGGTATTAAAATGCTTTGCTATTTTTAGAGCAATTATTACCGAAGGGGTAAATCGTGCCGTTTCTACTGTACTAATAGTCTTACGTGAAACCGCAATTAGATCAGCCAAGTCTTGTTGAGAAAGGCCTGCTTCTTTGCGGTATTTTGCAATTTTATTTTGCACTTTTGCTCCTAATCTTTGCTTTGCCAAAGAATTGATACGCCGTATATTAAACTCATTACAGCAAGGTAAAATGTAGCCATCATGCTGTGAGATACTTCTAAAGCAAGAGTATCGGAGAGTAAGTACACGCCACCCATACTAAAAAGTAAGCCAAGCACGACATGTTTATAGGCAATAGTGTCGATGGTATTTAAATACTCATCTTTATATGTAAGGTGGTATTTCATTCTCCATGTAAACCCGCCTCTGATCACAAACATAAAGAATGAACCTAAAAAAGCAGCAGTTCCTAAAAACAATAGTGGGGCTGATGTTTGATTAAGCATTGGGTAAACACTAATGATTAATAAAGTGACCCCCATGAATAATGAAAACCATGCATTTTGGCCCATAAATTTTTCTTCACTTTTAATATCGTAATTAGACATAGCTCATTTCCTTTTAAAATTTTTACAATATGTAACCTGTAGGTATCAATGCAACCTTAAGGTTTCATTGGGTCAATATTTATTTGTAACCTAAAGGTATCAAAATGTTTCAGGGGCGATTCAGGATGGGAATGTAATATCTAATAAAAAGCTTTTTTATCAGAACGACAATGATTTTAAGGCTAACACTCGCTATGATAAGAACATTATTTGCACGTTTGAAAGGACGATCATGAAAACCTTACTTAAAATTGTAGGTGTAATACTTTTACTATGTATAGCACTAATTGTTGCCGCACCGTTTTTAATCCCTACTGATACTATTTTTAACAAAGTTTCAGAACAGGTAGAACAAACAACTGGGCGCACTCTTACTATTAAAGGTGATAAAACACTTAGCGTATTCCCTGCATTAAAGTTAGAACTTAACGACGTGCATTTTGCAAATATGGAATCAGGTTCGCGCGCCGATATGGCGAGTATGAAACAGCTTGCTGTACACATACCTTGGTTTTCATTATTTGGTGGTGAGTTTAAATTAGATAAGTTTGTTATAAACGAACCAAATATCCTATTAGAAACCGACAAAAATGGTAAAGCCAATTGGCAGTTGTTTGATGCAGTTGCAGAGCAACCAAAAGAGCAGAGCCAATCAGGTGAAGCGATAAAGCTTCCAGATAACTTTGATATTGAGTTAGGTGAGGTTGCTATTTATGGCGGCACATTTACTTATCTAGATGGTCAAACAGGTGCCAAACAACAAATTAGCGATTTAGAACTCGCTATTTTACTTCCTTCACTTCGTAAAACATTAGAAGTAAAAGGGGGTATTACTTATATGAAAGAGCGTTTTGATCTTGATATAAAATTAGATACTCCTGCTAAAGCAATTGAAGGTGCTACTTTTAATGTTAAACAAACCTTAGATTCTCGTTTAGTTGATTTAACGTTCGAAGGGAGCATAGCTAAGCAAGGCCAAGATATTAAAGGTCAGTTAGCACTAAGCGGTGAGTCTGTTAAAAGTATTGCGAAATGGCAAGGTGTAGAGCTAGACGCTAAAGACAATGCATTTAACGGATTTAGTGTAAACGGTAAAATGCACCTACTAGGTGAGAAATTTAATCTAGAAGATTTAGTTGCGACGTTAGACGCATTAGAAATAAAAGGTAAGAGCGAGCTTAACCTAGGTAAGCGTTTAGCAGTAAATGCTGATATTGATTTAGGTATGCTTGACTTAAACCCGTATCTACCTGAAGCAGTGGCCAAACAAGAAGAGCCAGAAGAGCAAGAAGATAAACCTGCAGAGCCAATAGTATGGGATGACACTAAAATTGATTTAAGTGCATTAAATTCACTAGATGCAAATGTAGTGATTCGTTCAAGTGGATTAAAAGCCAATGATATTAAATTAGGCGCAAATCAATTTACTGTTGCTTTAAAAAATAGCGTTGCAAAACTAAGCCTAGATAGCTTTTCTGCTTATGAAGGGTCAGGTAAAGGCGTTATCAATGTAAACGCACAGCAAGTACCTTATAAAATATCAACTAACTTTGACTTAGCTGGAATAGATGCACAGCCTTTATTAACGGATGCGGCAGGTTTTGACAAGCTAATGGGTAAGGGGTCTTTAAATTGGAACCTAAACACAACTGGCCAAAGTCAAAAGTCGTTTATTGGTGCGCTTAATGGAAAGCTTGGATTTGAGTTTGCTGATGGAGCTGTAAAAGGTGCAAATATAGCTGAGATGGTTCGTAAAGGTAAGGAACTCATTTCAGGTAACTTTGGTGCTGCATCTGAAGGGCTTGATACCGGATTTGAAGAATCTGAGCAAACAGATTTTTCAGCATTAACTGGAAGTTTTAACTTTACTAATGGCGTTGGCAAAAATACCGACCTATCACTTATCAGCCCACTTATTAGAATATCAGGTGAAGGCGACGTTGATTTACCGCAAACAACGGTCAACTATCGTTTGGTTACAGGTATAGTTGGATCTATCGAAGGTCAGGGAACTACCGATGACAGCACTGGCTTTAAAATACCACTACGTATAAAAGGGCCTTTCCACGATGTAGGTATAAAGCTAGATGTTGGTGATGCGCTCAAAGATGAAGCTAAGCAGAAGGTCGATGAGGCAAAAGAAAAAGCCAAAGACAAAGCAAAAGATAAAATTAAAGATAAATTAAAAGGTTTATTTGGTTAATTTATTACACTTTAAACAAACAAGGCATATTACAGGTGCCTTGTTTGTTTTGTAACCACCTGTAAAATAGCTACATAGCCGTAATTACTCAGCTTTAATTTCCCATCACTCCAAATTAATTAAAAAATAACCTATCGCTACCCCCTCAATGCTGGTACAATTGCCCGCCCTTAAGAGACAACTCGTTTGTTTTTGAGTGGGATTTAATCGAAATGTCTTGATTTTAAACAAATTTAAGACACGTTGTAATTACTACACCGGAGGTCATTAACATGATCCAAATGCAAACTCAGCTGGAAGTTGCTGATAACAGCGGCGCTCGCAAAGTGCAGTGTATAAAAGTCCTTGGTGGTTCTCACCGTCGCTACGCAGCGATTGGCGACATCATTAAAGTTTCTGTAAAAGAAGCTATTCCTCGCGGTAAAGTGAAGAAAGGTGATGTTAAAAACGCGGTAGTTGTGCGTACCAGAAAAGGTGTTCGCCGTCCAGATGGTTCTCTGATCCGTTTTGACAGCAACGCTGCTGTTATCTTAAATGATAACTTACAGCCAATTGGTACACGTATTTTCGGCCCTGTGACTCGCGAACTTCGTAATGATAAGTTCATGAAAATCGTTTCACTAGCCCCAGAAGTACTGTAAGGAGCCAATCATGGCAGCAAAAATACGTCGTGATGACGAAGTAATCGTACTAGCAGGTAAAGACAAAGGTAAGCGCGGAAAAGTGCTTTCAGTTGTTACTGAATCTGGTCGAATCTTTGTCGAAGGCATAAACTTGATCAAGAAACACCAAAAGCCGGTTCCACAATTGAACCAAGCTGGCGGCATTGTTGAGAAAGAAGCATCTATGGATGCATCAAACGTTGCGATCTTCAACTCGGAAACGAGTAAAGCTGATCGTGTAGGTTTCAAGATTGAAGATGGTAAGAAATTACGTATCTTTAAATCTACTGGTAAAACTATCTAATAGTTGGAGTAGAATGATGGCGAAACTGCATGAAGTATATAAAGACAAAGTAGTTGCTGAACTTCAAGAGAAGTTTGGTTTCAGCTCTGTCATGCAAGTCCCTCAGATCGAAAAGATCACATTGAATATGGGCGTGGGCGAAGCCCTAGCTGACAAGAAGATTTTAGATAACGCAGTAGCGGATCTAGCAGCAATCTCTGGTCAGAAACCTTTAATCACTAAAGCACGCAAATCTGTTGCTGGCTTTAAAGTGCGTGAAGGCTACCCGATTGGTTGTAAAGTAACCCTACGCGGCGAGCGTATGTGGGACTTTTTTGAGCGTTTGGTATCAATCGCTATCCCACGTATTCGTGACTTCCGTGGCGTAAGTGCAAAGTCTTTTGATGGACGTGGCAACTACAGCATGGGCGTACGTGAACAAATCATCTTCCCAGAAATCGATTACGATAAAGTAGACCGTGTACGCGGTATGGATATTACTATCACTACTTCTGCGAAATCTGATGAGGAAGGCCGTGCGTTGTTAGAAGCGTTTAACTTCCCATTTAAGAAATAAGGGTAGGGTTATGGCAAAGAATTCTATGAAAGCGCGCGAAGCAAAGCGCACAAAACTAGTTGCTCAGTACGCTGAAAAGCGCGCTGCACTAAAAGCTATCATCAGTGATGTTAACACATCTGAAGATGATCGTTGGGACGCGGTACTTAAGCTACAAGCTTTACCACGTGATTCTAGCCCTGCACGTCAACGTAATCGTTGTAACATTACGGGCCGCCCACATGGTTTCCTTCGCAAATTCGGCATGAGCCGTATTAAAGTTCGCGAAGCAGCTATGCGCGGTGAAATTCCTGGCCTTAAAAAGGCTAGCTGGTAATAGAATCATGGGAGTAAGACTATGAGCTTGCAAGATCCTATCGCGGATTTGTTCACACGAATTCGTAACGGTCAATCAGCGAAGAAAGTATCTGTAACGATGCCAACTTCAAAGCTGAAAGTAGCATTAGCTAAAGTACTAAAAGACGAAGGTTATATCGTAGATTTCGCTGTTAACGGCGAAACTAAACCTGAGCTTTCTATCGAGTTGAAGTACTTCGAAGGCAAAGCTGTAATTGAAAATATCCAGCGTGTAAGTCGCCCTGGTTTACGTATCTATAAGAAACGTGACCAATTACCTAAGGTAATGGGTGGTCTTGGTATCGCTATCGTATCAACTTCTAAAGGCCTAATGACAGACCGCGCAGCACGTAGTGCTGGTGTTGGTGGTGAAATCATTGGTTTTGTAGCTTAATCGGAGGGGAACTATGTCTCGCATAGCAAAGGCACCAATTACTGTTCCTGCCGGTGTAGAAGTTACATTAAAAGGCCAGGAAATCACAGTTAAAGGCAAAAACGGTGAACTTACTCGTACAATCAACAACGCTGTTGAAGTACAAGTAAATGACAACGTTATTACTACTTTACCTCGTGATGGCGTAGCTAATGCATGGGCTCAAGCAGGTACTGCTCGCGCTCTAATCAACAACATGGTTGTTGGTACGCATGAAGGTTACGAGAAGAAACTTCAGTTAGTAGGCGTGGGTTACCGTGCTGCAGCGAAGGGTAAAACATTAGATTTAACTCTTGGCTTCTCACACCCAGTTAATTTCGCAGTTCCTGAAGGAATTACGATTGAAACTCCAAGCCAAACAGAAGTTCTAGTTAAGGGCGTAGACAAGCAGTTAGTTGGTCAAACAGCTGCTAACATTCGTGCATACCGTAAACCTGAGCCTTATAAAGGTAAGGGTGTTCGTTATTCAGATGAGAATGTACGCCGTAAAGAGGCTAAGAAGAAGTAAGGTAAGACGATGGATAAAAAAACAGCTCGTCTACGTCGTGCTAAACGCACTCGTAGAAATTATATTGAACAAGGCACAACGCGTCTTGTTATCCACCGCACGCCACGTCACATATACGCTCAAGTTGTAAATGCTGAGGGTAATGTACTGGCTGCTGCTTCTACTGTTGAAAAGGCTATTAGCGAAACAGTTAAAGGCACCGGTAACGTTGAAGCTGCGCAAGCAGTTGGCAAAGCGGTTGCTGAACGTGCGGCTGACAAAGGCATCGAAAAGATTGCTTTTGATCGCAGTGGCTTTAAATATCACGGCCGTGTGAAGGCGCTAGCTGATGCTGCGCGTGAAGCCGGTTTGCAATTCTAGGAGTAGACTATGGCTAACGTAGAAGCAAAGCAACAACAGCCTGATCTAGCTGAAAAGCTAATCGCGGTGAACCGTGTGTCTAAAGTAGTTAAAGGTGGTCGTATCTTTAGCTTTACTGCACTAACTGTAGTTGGTGACGGCGCAGGTAAAGTAGGTTTTGGTTATGGTAAAGCACGTGAAGTTCCAGCTGCTATTCAAAAAGCAATGGAAAAAGCACGTCGCAACATGATCAATGTAGACCTAAATGGCAATACATTACAGCATCCTGTTAAGGGACGTCATGCTGGCTCACTAGTGTTCATGAAACCAGCCTCTGAAGGTACTGGTATCATCGCAGGTGGTGCTATGCGTGCAGTACTAGAAGTGACTGGTGTTCAGAACGTACTTTCTAAATGTTACGGTTCTACTAACCCAATCAACGTAGTACGTGCAACGATTTCGGCTCTTGAGAATATGAATTCTCCACAGTCAATCGCTGCAAAACGTGGCCTTCGCGTAGACGAAATACTGGGGTAACCATGGCAAATCAAACTGTAAAAGTAACACAAGTAAAAAGCTCTATCGGTCGTTTACCGAAACATAAAGCTACATTACGCGGTCTTGGTTTACGTCGTATCAACCACACTGTTGAGTTAGAAGACACAGCATGTGTACGTGGTATGATAAACAAGGTTTCTTACATGGTTAAGGTAGAGGGTTAATTCGATGCATTTGAATACACTTTCACCTGCTGCAGGTTCAAAAACTGCTCCAAAACGTGTTGGTCGTGGTATCGGTTCTGGTCTAGGTAAGACTGGTGGTCGTGGTCACAAAGGTCAAAAATCACGTTCTGGCGGCAAAGTACGCGTTGGTTTTGAAGGCGGTCAAATGCCTATGCAACGTCGTCTACCTAAATTTGGTTTTACTTCTCGCAAATCTTTAGTATCTGCAGAAATAAACCTTTTTGAAATCGCTAAAGTTGAAGGCGATGTGGTAGACCTAAGCGCGTTACAAGCAGCTGGTCTAGTTAAAAAGAACGTTCTTTTCGTTAAAGTTGTTAAATCTGGCGAAGTTTCACGCGCTGTTACCGTTAAAGGCCTTAAAGCCTCTAAAGGTGCTCGCGAAGCTATTGAAGCTGCCGGAGGCAAGGTAGAAGACTAAGGAAGTACTAATGGCTAAACCAGGTCAAGATACAAAAAGTGCACAAGGTGGACTTTCGGAATTGAAGCGCCGATTACTCTTCGTATTGGGTGCTATCATAATTTACCGTCTAGGTTCATTTGTGCCGATCCCTGGGATTGACGCCGCTGTACTTGCCGATTTCTTCGAGCAACAAAAGGGCACCATTGTTGAAATGTTCAACATGTTCAGTGGTGGTGCACTTGAGCGAGCTTCAGTGTTAGCACTGGGTATTATGCCGTATATCTCGGCTTCGATTATTACGCAACTATTAACGCATATGTATCCTCCGTTTATAGAGCTTAAGAAAGAAGGTGAGCAAGGGCGTAAAAAAATTAGCCAGTACACACGCTATGGCACGCTTGTGCTAGCTACTATTCAATCAATCGGTATTGCTACTAGCTTACCGGGCATGATGGAGGGGTTAGTTGTTAACCCTGGTATGGGTTTCTATTTCACCGCAGTGGTGAGTTTAGTTACTGGTACTATGTTCCTTATGTGGTTGGGTGAACAAATAACAGAGCGTGGTATCGGTAACGGTATCTCTGTTCTAATATTTGTTGGTATTGTAGCTAACTTGCCGTCTGCTATTGGTTCGACAGTCGAAATGGCGCGCCAAGGTGATTTGAATGTTTTTGTACTGTTGATGGTTGCGGTAATCGTATTCGCTGTTACTTATCTTGTAGTGTTTTTCGAACGTGGACAACGTCGTATTGTTGTTAACTACGCTAAACGCCAACAAGGTCGTCAAGTATTTGCTGCCCAAAGCACGCATTTACCACTAAAAGTAAATATGGCGGGTGTTATTCCACCAATCTTCGCTAGCAGTATAATTCTGTTCCCTGGTACAATTGCTAGCTGGTTCGGCCAAGGTGAAGGTCCAGTCGCTGATGTATTACAAGCTGTTGCTACTACGTTGACTCCAGGTCAACCGTTGTACTCGCTTGTTTTAGCTGCGGCTATTATCTTCTTCTGCTTTTTCTACACAGCGTTGGTTTTTAACCCACGTGAAACAGCAGATAACCTTAAGAAATCTGGCGCATTTATCCCAGGTATTCGTCCAGGTGAGCAGACATCTAAATACATTGATAAAGTGATGACACGCCTGACATTGGCAGGTGCTTTGTATATAACCTTTATCTGTCTGGTGCCTGAATTCATGACGATGGCGTGGCAAACGCCATTCTACTTCGGCGGTACATCAGTTTTGATTATCGTTGTAGTAATCATGGACTTTATGGCACAAGTACAGACTCACCTGATGTCTCATCAGTATGATTCTGTGCTGAAAAAAGCGAACCTTAAAGGCTACGGTCGATAAGGTCAGTTTACGGAGTTGAGCAATGAAAGTACGTGCTTCCGTTAAGAAAATATGCCGTAACTGTAAAGTTATTAAGCGTGCTGGTGTAGTACGCGTAATTTGCAGTGAGCCTAAGCATAAGCAAAGGCAAGGCTAAGTAAACAGTCGTGCAGGCTGAGTTTTCTCGGCCTGTGTTTTTAGTAGTGATTTGGTCTTCGTTTGAGTATCCTTACGGGCTTTTCAAACTTTTGATTACCAAATTCGAATATAGGAGATGTGTTAGTGGCCCGTATTGCTGGCATTAACGTCCCTGATCATAAACATGCAGTTATTGGTTTAACAGCTATTTATGGCATAGGTAAGACTCGCTCTAAGGCTATCTTAGAAGCGACTGGTATCGCCGAAACCACAAAAATCGGTGAACTTTCAGACGAAATTCTTGACGTACTGCGTGATGCAGTTGGCAAGTACACTGTTGAAGGTGATCTTCGTCGTGAAGTTACTTTAAATATCAAGCGCCTAATGGACCTTGGTTGTTATCGTGGCCTACGTCACCGTCGCTCTTTACCACTACGTGGTCAAAGAACTAAGACTAACGCGCGCACCCGTAAGGGTCCTCGTAAGCCTATTAAGCGATAAGGGGATAGTATTATGGCTAAGACACCAATTCGTCGTAAAAAGGTTAAAAAACAAGTTGCTGATGGTATGGCTCATGTTCATGCTTCTTTCAACAACACTATTGTAACGATTACCGACCGTCAAGGTAATGCACTATCATGGGCTACTGCCGGTGGTTCAGGTTTCCGTGGTTCACGTAAATCTACACCATTTGCTGCTCAGGTTGCTGCAGAGCGTGCAGGTACTGCTGCTCAAGAATACGGTTTAAAAAATCTAGAAGTTTTCATCAAAGGTCCAGGTCCAGGTCGTGAATCTGCTGTACGTGCTTTGAATGCTGCTGGTTACCGTATTACAAACATTACTGACGTGACGCCAATACCACATAATGGTTGTCGTCCACCGAAGAAACGTCGCGTTTAACAATAGGTTAGGAGAAATAACATGGCAAGATATTTGGGCCCTAAGCTCAAGCTGAGTCGTCGTGAAGGTACTGACCTGTTCCTTAAGAGCGGCGTAAGAGCTATCGACTCTAAGTGTAAACTTGAGACTGCACCTGGTCAGCACGGCGCTCGTAAAGGTCGTCTATCTGATTACGGTTTACAATTACGTGAAAAGCAAAAAGTACGTCGTATCTACGGTGTATTAGAAAAGCAATTCCGTAACTACTATAAAGAAGCTGCTCGCCTTAAAGGTAATACAGGTGAAAACTTGTTACAGCTTTTAGAGCAACGTTTAGACAATGTTGTATATCGCATGGGTTTTGCTAGCACACGCGCTGAAGCACGTCAGTTAGTAAGCCATAAAGCGATTCTAGTTAATGGTCGTGTTGTGAACATTCCTTCATACGTAATTACTCCAGAAGATACTGTAGTAATCCGTGAGAAGTCTAAGACACAAGCACGTATCATCGCTGCTCTAGAGTTGGCTGAGCAACGTGAAAAGCCGACTTGGGTTGAAGTTGACGGTAAGAAATTGGAAGGCAGCTTTAAGCGTCTACCTGAGCGTTCAGACCTGTCTGCGGACATTAATGAACAACTAATCGTCGAACTTTACTCTAAGTAAAGTTAAGAGTTAAGAGAGGATAAAATGCAGGGTTCTGTTACAGAATTTCTAAAACCAAGGTTAGTCGACATCGACGCTATAAACCCAACGCGTTCTAAAATAGTTTTAGAACCATTAGAGCGTGGCTTTGGTCACACTCTGGGTAATGCTTTACGCCGTATATTACTTTCATCTATGCCTGGATGTGCAGTAACTGAAGTAGAAATCGACGGTGTATTACATGAGTACAGCGCGAAAGAAGGCGTTCAAGAAGACATCATTGAAATACTATTAAACCTTAAAGGTTTAGCAGTAACGTTAGAAGGCAAAGATGAAGTTTTTCTGACCCTGACTAAATCTGGTGTAGGCCCTGTTACTGCGGCTGATATTCAGCACGATGGCGATGTAACAATTGCTAATCCAGATCACGTTATCTGTAATTTAACTACAGGTAACAGCGAGATCAGCATGCGTATTCGTGTTGAGCGCGGTCGTGGTTATGTGCCGGCATCTAGTCGTTTATCCTCTGATGACGATGAGCGTCCAATTGGTAGATTGTTGCTTGATGCATCATTCAGCCCAGTTGAACGTATTGCGTACTCGGTTGAATCAGCTCGAGTTGAGCAACGTACAGATTTAGACAAATTAATCATTGATATGGAAACAAACGGTACATTAGATCCTGAAGAAGCGATCCGCCGTGCGTCTACTATCTTAGCTGAGCAATTAGATGCATTCGTAGATTTACGCGATGTAACTGAGCCAGAAGAGAAAGAAGAGAAACCAGAATTCGATCCTATTCTGCTTCGTCCAGTCGATGATCTTGAACTAACAGTACGCTCAGCAAATTGTTTGAAAGCCGAGCAAATTCAATATATCGGTGATTTAGTTCAGCGCACTGAGGTTGAGCTTCTTAAAACGCCTAATCTAGGTAAGAAGTCTCTAACTGAAATTAAAGACGTGCTAGCTTCACGTGGTCTTTCTCTAGGTATGCGCCTAGAAAACTGGCCACCTGCAAGTTTAGCTGAATAATCTAAATCACTATATTAGTTTAGTTAGAAGGATAGGGTCATGCGCCATCGTAAGAGTGGTCGTCAATTAAACCGTAACAGTAGCCATCGTAAAGCGATGTTCAGCAATATGGCAGGTTCTTTGGTGAAACATGAAATCATCAAAACTACTTTGCCAAAAGCGAAAGAGTTACGTCGTGTAATTGAACCTTTAATCACACTGGCTAAGACTGACAGTGTAGCAAACCGCCGTTTAGCGTTTGCTCGCACACGCGACAATGAAGTTGTTGGTAAATTATTCAGTGAAATCGGTCCACGTAACGCGGATCGTCCAGGTGGTTACACTCGTATTCTTAAGTGTGGCTTCCGTACTGGTGATAATGCACCAATGGCTTATATTGAACTAGTTGGTCGCCCAGCGACTAGCGAAGAAGTTCAAGAAGACGCACAGTCTGCAGAGTAAGTCTTAAAGAAACCTAAAAGCCGAGCTTATGCTCGGCTTTTTAATGCCTGGAAATTATAAATAAAATTTTTGCATTACTATATTTACCTATTACCTATTTACCACTAATCTCTAGTCATCTACAACACGGCTCTATTTCATTAATGATTTAGCTAAGTGAGTAGCATTACTATAAAAACGGTAACGTTACACCTAAGAAAAATCATAAGCTAATATGGTTGTTACCATAATTACCTTTCAAATAAGCACTAGAAAGATATTTATCATCATACACTTAGTCAAATGGCGCTATTACATAAATAAAACTTACTATTAGTTGTGTTTTTGAGCGTTTAGCTCAAATACTCATCGAGCAGCATGTTTTTTCAAGTTTTCTTCAAAAAAGGGTTGATCTGTTTTCGGATCTCCCTATAATGCGACCCCACTGAGACGGCAGAGCAGGCAACGCTTAGCGAGGCAAGCAAGTCACTTAGTGAGTCGAGTAAAACTTGAGTTTATATTTTTATAAAATTTAAAATTAAGTGTTGACAAAAACACAGGAAAGCGTAAGATTCGCTTCCCTTGAGTCGCTAAGGCAACTCAAACGTTCTTTAACAATATAAAGCAATCATCTGTGTGGGCACTCGTACAGATTGAGTTCTAACAGCCAAGCTACTTAGGTAGTGAGGCAAACAAATTAGAGTCTCAATTGAAACTGAGTGACCAACAGAATAATTACTTAGGTAGTTATTCAGCACAGTCAATTCAATATCGAAAGATATTAAATAAATTCAGAATTCATTGAGCTGTCGAAAGACACAAAACTTTTTAATTGAAGAGTTTGATCATGGCTCAGATTGAACGCTGGCGGCAGGCCTAACACATGCAAGTCGAGCGGTAACAGAAAGTAGCTTGCTACTTTGCTGACGAGCGGCGGACGGGTGA
>NZ_JACJFC010000018.1:0-94819 GCF_014164385.1 Pseudoalteromonas sp. SG43-3 | reverse complement strand
CCGCCGTATACTTTTGCAAGTACGTTAGTGATTGCTGCAGTTAGTGTAGTTTTACCGTGGTCAACGTGGCCGATTGTACCAACGTTTACGTGCGGTTTTACGCGTTCAAACTTTTCTTTTGCCATGACGGAACCTATCAGTTTTGTGTATCTAAATTACATATGAAAATAATCCACCAAAGGTAGATTAAGTTAATCTTTTTCAAATAGTATTTTCTGACAGATAAAGGAAGTAATCAAGGAGATTCTTAGGACTGGTGCTGATAGGCAGAGTCGAACTGCCGACCTCACCCTTACCAAGGGTGCGCTCTACCAACTGAGCTATATCAGCAACACAAGAACTGGAGCGGGCAGCGGGAATCGAACCCGCATCATCAGCTTGGAAGGCTGAGGTAATAGCCATTATACGATGCCCGCATAAAAATCTGTTCTTAAACTACCTCTAACCGTCAAGAATAAAGTGGTGGAGGGAGCTGGATTCGAACCAGCGAAGGCTGAGCCGTCAGATTTACAGTCTGATCCCTTTGGCCGCTCGGGAACCCCTCCACGATAATTCTCTACTAATTCACTTCCGGTAAAAGGAAAGTGGTGCCGACTAACCGAGTCGAACGGTTGACCTACTGATTACAAGTCAGTTGCTCTACCAGCTGAGCTAAGTCGGCACTGCTTTAGTACGGGGCGAGATATTAGAGTAAGGTTTATTGGGATGCAACTATAAAATTAAAAAAAGTGTAAATTTTTAGTTTAAATGCTCAATATTCACGCGAAAACACGTTTTTTGCACTTTTTTATGTTGTTTTGCTTAGCTGGTGCCAGTAATTTAACCCCTTCATTACGAGTAATGAATCAAAAATACTTCCCTCAAATTGCTGTTGTAAAAGCAAGCCATAGCCACCAGCAAAAATTATTTGTACTTTTTGCTCTGTTTTTTTATCCATTAAGTGCAACTTAGCTTGCTCAATTGCTCCAATGGTTGCCACTAAAGCACCATTTTTTAAACCATTAGGCGTATTTTTACCCAGTTCATTGGTAAATGGAGTTTTACCATCATCAAAAACACGTTGAGTATTTTGTGTAAGTGATGAGGTCATTAAATCAAGCCCAGGTAAAATCCAGCCACCTAAATGCAACCCTTCACTACTAAGCACATCAATTGTTGTCGCAGTACCCGCATCAACAACAATGCATGCTGTGTTTGGATATAACGTAAATCCAGCAATAAGTGCAAGCCACCTGTCTATGCCTAAGTTAGCTACATGCTCGTAAGCGCATACAAGATCTCCAAGCGTTTTGGTTACTTTGGCTTCAAAACAAATAATATTATTGCTAGCCGCTTGTGCGAGAATATCGTTTAGTAAATCACTGCGCCCTACACATGCATAAATCACTTCGGTTATTTGTAACCAAGGCAGGTTATTTATATCTGCCGGTTGTGTTTGCTCGTTATGCCACAACACAGCTTTTAATGATGTATTTCCTACGTCGATCAATAATCTCATAATTGCGCCTTTCTAAGGGAGACTTCCCCACCGTAATAACTTTTTACTTCCCCGTCTTGGCGAATTCGTATTCCACCTTGTGCGTCAATACCTTCACATATTCCACGCCAGCTTCGGTGCCCTGTGTTTAGTTCAACATATTCACCAGCAAACGCATTGAGCGAATTCCATTGCTCATACATAGCTTGCAAACCCGTTTGACGATACTGCGCTAAACGCTGCTCTAAATGGTGAGTAAGAGAAGCCACAAGTTGGTTTTTATCGAGCTTTTGAGTATGTTGATTTAAGTCGGTCCACGCTTGGTCTATATGTTGGCTAAAGCTCTCAGGCATTTGTAAATTAATACCGATACCAATCACTAACTGACAAGGTCCTTGCGGTTGTCCATCTAATTCAACCAATACACCTGCAAGTTTTTGCTTATTTATATAAATATCGTTAGGCCACTTAAGTTCTACCTCAACTTGGTATAACGCTTTAATAGCATCATAAACAGCTAGGCCTACCGCAATTGATACGCCCATTGCAGCTTGTAAGCCGTCATCTAAACGCCAAAAGTAACTGTAATACAGATTAGCGCCAAATGGGGATTGCCAAACACGGCCGCGTCTACCACGTCCTGCTTGCTGCATTTCAGCAACAATAACAGTGCCAGACTCAAGCGCTGTTTTGGCCTGTATACGGCGCATAAGCTCGCTGTTGGTCGAATCAATAATAGGGTGTACTTCTACATCGGCAGTATTATCACCTAGCGCTTTGTAGTGCTGATCAATTTGCGTTTTATTTAAAAGGCCCACCTGACTATTCAAACAATAGCCTTTGCCAGTCACTTTAAAAATATCCAAGCCCATTTCTTGTAACGTTTTAATATGTTTACTTACCGCAGCTCGGCTAATACATAGCTTTTCACCCAAGGCTTGACCAGATACAAACCCTCCTTGGTTGAGTGCATTTAAAATAGCGAGTTTGTTTCCATCAGGTGCTTTCATTACTTAGGCTCCGCGTTAATATGGCATTCGCTGCGTGCATCCATTAAACGTACTTCGTGCTCTAACATAATGTTGTAACGCGTATAAACAACTTGCTGAATGTGTTTAATCATTTTTATTAGGTCGCTGCCTTCACTATTTCCGTGATTAACAAGTACTAGAGCTTGGTGTTGATGCACTTCTATACCTGCCTCGCGGTGCCCTTTTAAACCACTTTGATCGATTAACCAACCTGCCGCGACCTTGTGATGACTTTGCCCATATTCGTAATGAGGTAAATCGGCAAATTGCTTTAATAGTTCAGCTAACTGCTGGTTGGTTATTATAGGGTTTTTAAAAAAGCTGCCCGCATTGGCAAGTGTATATGGGTTAGGTAATTTGCTATCACGCGTTTTTATAACCTGATCGAATACAGCTTGCGGGGTGATGCTTGAGAGCTGCTGCAAAGGGCCATAACTTAATGCTGGTTGCCATTTTTTTGGGAGCGCTAAGTGTACTTGCGTGATCACCGCTTTATTTTTAAGGGCATGTTTAAATATTGAATCTCTGTAAGCAAATTCACATTGCTCGTTATTTAATGAATGCATAGTGTTAGTGGTTATATCAAAGTACTCTACCAACTCAACAAATTTAGCTATCTCAACGCCATAAGCACCAATGTTTTGTACCGGCGATGCGCCAACAGTGCCCGGTATAAGTGCTAGATTTTCAAGCCCTGGTATATTTTTCTCTAATAAATAGCTAACTAGTTGATGCCAGTTTTCGCCTGCGGCAATACTTATTAGTGTGTCGCTCTCGCGCTCGGTAATTTTAATACCTTTTAAAGCTATTTTTATAACCGTACCCATGTAGTCATTTAAAAATACGGTATTACTGCCCTCGCCCAGCAAACAAAACGGGGCACTAAAATTTTGCGTTTTAAGTTGCTCAAGCTGAGTAATTTCAACAAAATTTTGGCATTGGCTGTTTAATGCGAATGTATGTAAGGAGTGTAATGAATGCGCCACAAAGCTCTCTAAAAATACCGGTAACTAATCGCAATAGTTTACCTCATCGTCGCAAATGTGGCACTAGATTGTAAAAACCACTCAACCCGCCGTGTCAATCGTGATATAAAACCAGCACTTTTTTATTTGTGTTCAGAGTAATGATGAAAATTAAACCTCTTTTTTTAAGCCTCGCTATGGCGGGTATGTGTTCGCAAGCAATGGCTAATGCGATTGACCAAAACTCGTATGCTAACCTTGATGATGTTGTTACTACTCACTTAAACCTTGATTTAGATGTCGATTTTGCCGACAAGCAGTTAGAAGGTTTTGTAGAGCATACTCTTCAGTGGAACAACAGCAAAAGTAGAACTCTCGTACTTGATACCCGCGACTTAGACATTGATAAAGTAATGTACAAAGATCAAAGCGGTAACTGGAAAAAAGCGACTTTTGATTTAGCTAAGCGAGATGACGTTAAAGGTTCAAAGCTTACTATTGTGTTTAAAAACCAAGCTGAAGTAGTTCGTATTTATTACAACAGTCGTCCAGAAGCTTCAGGCCTGCAATGGTTAACACCAGAGCAAACGGCAAGTAAAACGCATCCATTTATGTACAGCCAGTCGCAAGCAATTCATGCACGTAGTTGGATCCCAGTGCAAGATACACCCGCAATGCGTGTAACTTACTCTGCACGAATTCATACACCAAAAGATATACGTGCTGTAATGAGTGCCGATAACAAAGATGCGCTTTATAAAGATGGCGACTACATTTTTGATATGCCACAAGCAATTTCACCTTACCTAATTGCTATTGGCGCAGGTAACTTAGAATTTAAAGCAATGTCGCATCAAACAGGCATATTTGCTGAACCGACAATTTTAGATGCCTCAGTTGCTGAATTTGACGACACCCAAGCCATGATCGATAAAACAAACGCGATGTACGGCGAATATGCATGGGGTCGCTACGACTTATTAATGCTACCACCAAGTTTTCCGTTTGGTGGCATGGAAAACCCACGCTTATCATTTATTACTCCAACGGTTGTTGCCGGTGATAAAAGCTTAGTTAACCTTATTGCTCATGAGCTTGCTCATTCTTGGTCAGGTAACTTAGTAACTAACGCAACGTGGGAAGATTTATGGTTAAACGAAGGTTTTACCTCGTACGTTGAAAACCGCATTATGGAAGAAGTATTTGGCCGTGACCGTGCGGTTATGGAACAAGCACTTGATTCAGCGTCTTTACGCGCACAACTTAAAACAATTGATGCACCAGATACACGCCTTAATTTAAAACTTAACGGCCGCGACCCAGACGATGCATTCAGTTCAGTGCCTTACACTAAAGGTCAATTATTTTTAATTTACCTAGAAAACAAATATGGTCGCGATAAGTTTGACCCGTTTGTAAAAGCGTACTTTAAAGAGTTTTCGTTTAAATCACTTACTACCGCGCAATTTGTTACTTACTTAAAAGCTAACTTAATTGAAAAGTATCCTGGTGTTGTAAGCATGGATAAAGTAAACGAATGGATTTTTGAACCTGGATTACCAAATGATGCGCCAAACCCTACTTCTGATGCATTTGATAAAGTAGATACTGCAACAGCAGCATGGCTAAAAGGCGACACAACTGCAGCTCAACTGCCAACAGCTGATTGGTCTGTGCATGAGTGGCTACACTTTTTAAATAACTTACCACGTGATTTAAGCCAAGAGCACATGGTAGAGCTTGACTCAGAATTTAACCTAACACAGTCAACTAATGCTGAACGTGCATTTGCTTGGTTTATGCTAGCAGTAGGAAATGGTTATCAACCAATTTACCCTGCACTTGATAAGCACTTATCAGGTATTGGCCGTCGTAAATTAATTGTCCCATTATATAAATCCCTTATCACTAACGGCAAAAAAGAGTGGGCACAAAGCGTGTACTTAAAAGCACGCCCTGGGTATCACCCTCTTGCACAAGGTACTATTGACGCATTATTTGAATAAATAGCGTTAACTAGAAACTAAAAAGGGCCAAATTTGGCCCTTTTGTTTTGCTATTTTTCTACTTTGTCACTTTTTCTAAAAAAGCTTTACGCTCTGCAGTTGTGGCTTGTTGCCACCAAAAATCAAGCATTTGCGGCGCACTTGGCATGCCTTTATCTGTAATGGGTGCTATCGGCTTTATTGGCTGACTAGGACGAGAAGGTCCTGCAGGCATTGTATTTTGCATTACCGGTTTATTGCTTGCTAGCTGCGTGTTAGAAATAACACTTAAAGGCTTAGCAACAGCGCTACTTTTTGCTTTTAAACTAACTTGTGGTGCTTCTGCAAATACTTTTGCAGATACTGCATTTTCAGCACGATTAAACACTAAGGTATAATCTTTACCTGCTTCAACAGTTACACTTACCCAAAATGGTTCCGACTCCACAACTTCATGCGTGTCATAATCATCTTCATATAAATCGGTATATTTTAGCCTAAGCTGGTAAGTTCCTGGCGCAAGCTCTACATCATCAATACGGCTAAACAAAGAGCTTTCTAGCATTTTATCGCCCACTTGTAGTGGTACAATTTCTTCTGGAAAGTGAATGTTTTCAGCATTAGCCGAAAAACTAAGTAGTAATGCAACTGCACTACTTATTAAAATTGGTTTAAGCATATTAACTCCTTTATTTGATTTCAGTTTGACACTGCTTTGAAAGTTTGTCATTAGTGAGCTTAAAATTCATAACACTTAATTAGGAACACACTATGAGCCAAGAGACTATTTTTACCAAAATAATTAATCGTGAAATTCCGGCCGACATTGTCTACGAAGATGAAGACACCCTCGCATTTAAAGATATAAATCCACAAGCGCCATTTCATGTGTTAATTATCCCCAAAAAAGCAATTGCTACTATAAATGATATAAATCCTGAAAACTCACATTTAGTAGGCAATTTATACGTTGTTGCGGCAAAATTAGCTAAGCAGCACAATTTTGCTGAGGACGGATACCGCGTGGTCATGAACTGTAACGAACATGGTGGACAAACCGTTTATCACATACATTTACATATGCTTGGCGGTAAAGAAATGGGATGGCCACCTTACCAAAATGTAAAAAAAGTAAATTAATTAAAAATTTTTATCTAACTATTCTGCTCAACCAATTAGTTACAAATGTTATGATTTTTCATGGTTATAAAGAATAAACAGTTACTTATTTGCAACATTTTATGTTTAAATAATCGTAAAATCGTATTTGTTATTGAGTGCTTCAGCGACTTTCTAATACAAAAGGTGCGGAAGTCGTGATAAACTTAAACAGTCAGCTTTATAAAAGAGTATAAAAACATGAGCAGTTCAGCCTTTTTGTTATTAGATCAAGAGCCAATTAACACTATTGGTATTAACGTTTTAGAACCTTTGTTAAAAACGCAAGGCCTTGACGTAACCACGGGTACTAATATTTTAGATATACCTGAAGGGACTCGACTTTTGTTTATCGAAACATCTAGCAAGGATGCATGGGGAAAACTAAAAGAACAACTAGTAAACCTACGTATTAAATGCGATATCATATTATTTAATCTAGACGAGAACCCTGAGCTTGCTAATCGTGCATTGTTGAGCGGTATTCGTGGCGTATTTTACACAACAGATAACGCCGATGTATTAATGAAAGGTATTCGTTTACTACTTGAAGATCAGCTTTGGTACCGTCGCGATATTATGTGTAATGCATTAAATCGTATGCTGCAATTTAATAAAGATGCGCTGCATAAACTAACCGAAGGGGATATTGAGCCTGTTAAACTTACTAAGCGAGAAAAAGCAATAATCTCACTAATGAGTAAAGGTTCGAAGAATAAAGAAATCGCTGAAGATTTAAGTATCAGTCCACACACAGTTAAAACACATTTATATAGCGCATTTAGAAAAACTAAATGTCGTAACCGTATTGAGCTCCTATCTTGGGCACAACAAAATATCCCTGATGAAATTCGTTAATCATATATTTAGTTTAAAATTAAAAACAGACACTTAGGTGTCTGTTTTTGTATGTGTTACACACTTATTTAATACCAATTTGATTGCCTAAGTAATCTGTTTTGATAATTGGTATAAGTGTATACTTTTGATAATCTTAGTTTAAAACTACTTTGCTGGAATATTAATGCTCGACTCTTTCACTCTTTATTTTGCCAGCATCGCCATCATGGTTGTAATGACCTTACTTAACTTTTTAACATGGCGAACAAACAAACAAATATCGGGCACGCTGCTATGCATTTTCTATCCCATATTGCTATTAGGCTCTGTTATTGGTTTTACGCTTGTTGGTGATACACATAATTTAGTGATTATTAGCGCTGCTAGTAGCATGATGTTTGCCGCATCAATAGTGCATTGTTTATCGCTCAGTCAGTTTTTAAATTATCACGGTATTGGTTTTAAATTACTTTGCTCAGTAACTGCTTTTTGCACTGTAATGCTTGGCTATTACACCTTTTTTGACCCATCTTTACACGAAAGAGTGATTGCATCCGATATACAGCACATAGCAGAAGCCGGCTTTTTACTCTTTATATTTATTAAGTACGCGCGCAAACCCTACCCTAATGGCAGCATTGTATACATAACCATTTTAACGCTTGTTGCTTTGAGCTTTATTGGCCGCTCGTTATTTATGGATAACATTGAACAAAAAAATCTTTTAGTAAACGGCTGGTTTAGCTCTTTATTATTTTTAAATGGGGTAATTGCGCCCATGTTTTATGCTTCAGGTATGGCGTTATTATGTAATGAGCGCAGAGAACAGCACCTCAATAAACTCGCCGATAAAGCACAAAAAGATTTAGAAATACGCGGGCTCTTTTTATCAACAATAAGCCACGAAATTCGCACCCCACTAAACGGTATTTTAGGCAGCGCCCAACTTGTTATGAACCAAACAAGTGATACCCGCAATAAAGCCTATTGCGAGGCAATTATAAATTCTGCCGAATCACTTAATTTATTGGTAGATAAGGTCCTTGATTACGCGAGCCTAGATCAGAGTGACGAAGCGCTTTACGAAGAAGATGTAGAATTTAAAACATGGCTTAATAATTTATGTTTATTACTAAGCCCAATGGCCGAGCAAAAGCAGCTAAAATTTGAGCTTATCTATAATATTCCTGAGCAAGCCTGTTATTACTGCGACCAACAAAAACTTAGACAAATAATTATTAATTTAGTCGGTAACGCTATTAAATTTACAGATCACGGAACCGTTAAAATTCAGGTTGATTTAGTATTAGAAAAACAACTTGAGCACACGATAAAAATTAGTGTCAAAGATTCAGGACCAGGTATAGAAAATGACGAGATAGCCTACTTAACAGAACCTTATGTACAAAGTAGCGCAGGAAAAGAAAAAGGCGGAACCGGCCTTGGTTTAGCTATTACTAGCCGCCTGCTTGAAAAGCTCAGTAGCCGACTCGAAATAGCCAGCCAGCTTGGTACTGGTAGTGTATTTAGCTTTACCGTTACTTTTACTTTAGGTGAATTAAGCCTTGTAGAGCAGCGCCATCAAACTAAAGATTACTTAACAGGTCTTGATGTATTACTGGTTGAAGATTTAGATTTAAATCAAAAAATTGCTATAGAATTTATGGCCGACGATGAACACAAAATTAAGCTCGCAAAAGATGGGAAAAGTGCCATAGAGCTCATGCAAGCTCACCACTTCGATGTTGTTTTGCTTGATATGAACCTACCTGATCTAACAGGCCAAGAAGTACTTAAACGTCTAAAACGCATTGATCATAAAAATCAACGAACGCCAGTACTCGCATTTACTGCAAGCCTTAGCCCTGACGAAGTAAAAGAGTATTTAGAATTAGGAATAAAAGACATTGTAGGCAAGCCTATTAAGCATGAAAAGCTTCGCCAAGCACTTAGTGACTCTCAATCTAATCAAACTGCGAGCATTGCAGTAGAGCTTATTGATACCTTGTATGACAAAACAGCGGCCGAAACACTCACCAGCTCATTTAGTGAAGATGAAGTGTCTTCAATTTATAATGAATTTGTGCTTTCAGCCCGCAACAAGCTAATTCGCTGTCAAAAGCTTATTGACCAACAACCAGAGCAATGCATTAAGCTTTTACATCGCCAAGCAAGTACCGCTCTGCAATTAGGGTTTAACCGCTACGGCATTGAGCTTAAAAAAATAGAGCGCCGTTTACTCGATAAAAAGCCACATAACGACATGCTTGATGAAGCGTTAGATCTGTGGCAACGCAGCTTAGAGCAATATTTAAAGTTTGTGCGTGGGCAGTTAGAGTAATAGTGAACTAGCTTTAAAAAAGCTAATGATTAACCCCTTCCATATTTATCATCAAATCGCTCTATATCGCTTTCATCAAGTACAGTACCGGTTTGCACTTCAATAACAATTAACGGCTCTTTTTGATTATTAGCCAAACTATGAATTTGCTTAGCCGCGATATAACACGATTGGTCATGCGTTAGCGTATACGCTTGCTCATTAATACACACATCTGCAATACCCGAAACCACAACCCAATGTTCAGCACGATGCTGATGGCGCTGCGTCGAAAGCTTAGCACCGCTGTTAACAGTAATTTTTTTAACTTTAAAGCCAGTGCCTTCAACCAAAGTACGGTAATTCCCCCATGGGCGAAAAACCACTTGATGATGGTTAAGTTTATCAGCCTGTGTTGTAGCAATTTGCTTAAGCAACAAAGGCAGAGAATCTAGCTCATTTTGGTTTGCAATTAACGTGGCATCATGAGTATGAATAATTGCTAAATTGCTAACTCCAAGCGTAGCAATAGTGTGTTCAGCCTCGTTAATAACTAAGTTATTAGTGCTTTTTTGAGCCATATAATTAGCATTTAAGCTATTACCGTTTTCATCTTTTTTTGTAAGCGCATCAAGGGATGAAAAACTACCTACATCACTCCATTTTAAATCAACAGGCATAACAACTACGTTATTACTGCGCTCTAAAATGGCGTAATCAATTGAATCGCTTGGGCAGTGTTCAAGCGCACTGTTGCTTGGGCGGGTAAACTCTAAATCTTTAGTAAATTGCGCCGCTGCAGCGACACTCGTTGCTATTTTTGGCGCAAACCGTTCGAGCTCTTTTAAATAGGCTGCAGGGGTAAATAAAAACATGCCGCTATTCCAGCTATAACCACCTTGAGCTAAATAGCGGTTCGCTGTATCTACGTCAGGCTTTTCTTTAAATTGTGCAACATCGTAACAACCCGTTCCAACAATAGCCGCGCCTTGTTTTATATAACCATAGCCAGTATGAGGCTCTGTAGGAGTAATCGAAAACGTCACTAGCTTTCCTTGCTCAGCAAGTTTTACAACTTCAGGGAGCTTAGCCGTTAATACATCAAAGTTTTCAATATGATGATCGGCAGGCATCACTAATAGCGGGCCGGTAATCCCATTTTGCAGTGCATAGTGGGCGGCTAATGCGATGGCAGGAGCGGTATTTTTACCTTTGGGTTCGAGTAATAATGCACTAGGAATTGAGCTTTCAGCCTGCTCGGCGGCAATAAATCGGTGCTGCTCGTTACACACTAAAATAGTATTATCAAACAACTCATTAGAAACACGCGCCAATGTACTTTGCAGTAATGACGTGTTTTCACTAAGTAGTGGTAAAAATTGTTTAGGCATTGCTTGGCGAGAGAGCGGCCACAAGCGAGAGCCTATGCCACCTGCTAAAATTACAGGAGTGATTAAAGTGTTCATAATGTACATTAGCCGCCAACAAAAATATCAGCGACTATTTTAACACTTTATTGGCTCTGCGCTAAATTAACGTGTTTATATTAATGTAAAAGAGTCTGCATCTAAATAGGCAGGAAACGCTGCTTTAAACTCATCCAGTGGCGCTTTTTCAAGCGTGATAGTAACTAGTTGCTCAGTGTTATCTTGCGCTTTAGTTAACGCATCACCTTTGAAGTCGTATACTGCCGTACCGCCATTGTGCGCCACACTATTACCGTCGTCACCCACACGATTAACACCTACTACATAACACAGGTTTTCCATTGCACGCGCCATAAGTAACGTATCCCAAATATGGCGGCGTACAGCCGGCCAATTTGCTACGTTTATCATTACATCGTAGTCGTTATTATTACGTTGAAATACCGGAAAGCGCAGGTCATAGCATACTTGCGGTAATAGTTTAAAACCATTGATTTCAAAAACTTTGCGCGCTTGCCCTGCTACAACATAATCGCCCTCGCTTCCTAAGCGAAATAAATGGCGCTTATCGTAATAACTCACCTCACCATCGGGTTTTACCCAATAAAATCGATTCGCTTTTTTATCGCCTTGTGCAACAAGTACCGAACCGGAAATAACCGCATTATGTTTATGAGCCTGCGCCTTTAACCACGTCAGTACTTTACCGTTTTCAGGCTCTGCACAATCTAAATTAATGGCAAAGCCAGTCGAGAATGTTTCGGGCAGTAAAATAAGATCGGGCTGATGCGTAATTGCTTCAAGCTGCTTATTAAACATGGCTAAATTAGCATCTTTATCAAGCCAATAAAGCGAGCTTTGCAATGCTGTAATGGTTAAAGTTGACATAATATTTGCGCAGCCTCTATGAGAGTGTTGTCGTTTTTAGCAAAGCATAAACGAATTACTTTGTCGGTTGGTGGATTTTGATAAAAAACACTTAACGGAATAGCCGCAACACCGGCTTGCTCAACTAACCAATGGCAAAATTCAACATCGTTTAAATCCGATACATCGCTGTAATCTAACAATAAAAAGTAAGTTCCTTGGCTAGGTAAAATTTTAAAACGGCTGTTACTTAAATGACTCGCTAATAAGTCGCGTTTTTGCTGATAAAACCCGCTTAGCTCATCTATATGCTCACCTTGCTGCTCGAGCATATCGGCAAGCGCATGCTGTGCGGGGGTAAAACTTGAAAACGTAACGTACTGATGAATTTTTCTAAATTCGACAGCTAAATCGGCAGGTGCAATACAGTACCCCATTTTCCAGCCCGTGCTGTGAAACGTTTTACCAAAACTCGATACAACAAAGCTTTTGGCAAATAATTCATCATCGCGTAATACGCTTAAATGCGGTTGTTCATCAAACGTAATGTGCTCATATACCTCATCGCTTATTACATACAAATTGTGAGTACCAACTAACTCTTTAAGCGCTTTTATATCTTGTGGCTGTAATATTTTACCGCTTGGGTTATGAGGCGTATTAATAATAATTGCACGGGTATTTTTAGTAATAGCTTGGCTTACTACTTGCCAATCAATAGTGTAATTTGGCGCACTTAAAGCAATGTGTACCGACTTTCCACCAGCGAGTTCAATTGCCGGTTGGTAAGAGTCATATGCAGGGTCAAATACAATCACTTCATCATTTGGGCGTACAATTGTTTGAATAGCCACAAACAATGCCTCTGTTGCACCCGAGGTAACAGTCACTTGATCAGCTGCGTTTATATCAGCTGCATATTTGCGCTTTGCTAAATCAGCAATTTGTTGCTGTAATCGTGGTACACCACTTGAAGGTGAATATTGATTAACGCCCTGCTGCACATAATAATTTAACTGCGTTTTTAAAAGATCAGGAGCATCAAACTCAGGAAAGCCTTGAGAGAGATTAATTGCCGAAAACTCATTAGCCAACCCACTCATTTGGCTAAATATACTAACGCCTAAATTTGGTAATTTACTTTCAAACACGTGATGCCCTTAATGATGGTTTTGCGCTTAAAGCGATGCTATCATTGCTTAAAACAGAAGTATAGCCGTCTAAAAACAATTAACTTTACGCTCATTAGTGAGGAATGTATGCAAAACAATACCGCTATTTCACAACTTATTGAAGCCGGAAAATGGGTTAGCCAAAAAGGCTGGGTACCCGCAACAGGCGGAAACTTTTCAGCTCGTACTAGCACTGGCTTTGTTGTTACAGCAAGTGGGCACGATAAAGGCTCACTGACGCAAGAGCATTTTTTGCAATTAGATCACCAAGGCGAGCGCCTAGCAGGAGCTGTAAAACCATCGGCAGAAACACAATTACACCTAAGTTTGTATCAGCTAATACCTGATGCGCAGTGTGTTTTGCATACTCACTCTGTAGCCGCTACCGTACTGTCGCAAATTACCCAAGGGCATCAGCTTGATTTAACAGGCTATGAAATGCAAAAAGCACTGAGCGGCTTTACTTCGCATTTAGAAACGCTGAGCATTCCTATTTTCGATAACGATCAAGATATTGATCGATTAAGCCTACTGGTCAGTGACCATCATTTACACACGCCTATAGAGCACGGCGTACTGATACGTGGTCATGGTTTATATGCGGTAGGACGTAATATTGATGAAGTTCGTCGCCACCTAGAAGCCTTAGAGTTTTTATTTAGCTGCGAACTAGAGCGCCTAAAAATAATAGGTATTCAAGCGGGAGTAACTAAATGATTAAAGCCATTTTAACCGACATCGAAGGCACAATAACCCGTATCTCGTTTGTTAAAGAGGTGTTGTTTCCTTACGCAGCAAAACAGTTACCTACCTTTGTACGTGCCAATGCTAATAAGCCAGATGTAGCTGAGCAAATTAGTGCCGTAAAAGCCCTTATCGAAAAGCCAAACGCCGATATTGAAGAAGTTATTAGTACTTTACTTACCTGGATTGATGAAGATAAAAAAATCACTCCACTTAAGCAGTTACAAGGCTTGATTTGGCAAACAGGGTATGAACACGGTGATTTTAAAGGTCATTTATACCCAGATGCATTTGATTTTTTACAAGCTCAGTACAACAACGATATAGCTTTATATGTGTATTCGTCAGGGTCAGTAAAAGCGCAGCAGCTACTTTTTAAATACAGTGATTATGGTGACATTCGCAGCTTGTTTACTGACTTTTTTGACACCAAAGTTGGCGCAAAACAAGAGCAAATGGCCTATAACACCATTGTTGAGCTGTTACCGTTTAAAGCAGCAGAAATACTCTTTTTAAGTGATGTAGCCAGTGAGCTTGATGCCGCGCAAGCTGCGGGCTTAAAAACACTACATTTAATTCGTGATGGGCAAGCAAGCACTAAAGCACACCCTTATATTAATGACTTTAGCCAATTTAAATTGGAGCAATTAGTATGAGCCAATTAACAATATATGCTGACAACGATGCAAGCAAAGCACTTGTAAGCACATCAAATGCTGATGATATTACAAAGCAACTAGCTAAAGTAAACGTACGTTTTGAACAGTGGCAAGCAAATGCAGATATTAATGAGCACACCACCCACGAGCAAATTATTAGTGCGTACAAAAACGATATAGATCGGTTAAAAACCGAAAATGGCTATCAAACAGTAGACGTTATATCTCTAGCTAAAGGTAATCTTGGCGCATCAGAGCTGCGCAAAAAGTTTTTATTTGAACATACTCATAGTGAAGACGAAGTACGTTTTTTTGTAAAAGGCCAAGGGCTATTTTGCCTGCATTTAGGCAATAAGGTTTACCAGGTACTTTGCCAACAAGGCGATTTAATTTCAGTGCCTGAACTTACCCCGCATTGGTTTGATATGGGAAGCGACCCTGAGTTTACTGCCATTCGCTTATTTAACAATACAGAAGGCTGGGTGGCAAAAAGCACTGCCTCGTCTATTGCAGAGCAATTTCCGCTATTATCGTAAGTTAGCCATTCAAAACCTTGGTCCACACTGATAAACATAACGTGGACCAAAACATCGCGAAGCTACTTAAGCTTTATGAGATCGCCATTTTCAACCTGACTTTGGTTATACACACCTGTATCTAACACCCATCCTGTGACCAGTTTTGCCGGCGTTATATCAAATGCAGGGTTATATACATTAGCATTGATGGGCGCCCATAAAGCCTCGCCAAAGCTACCGCTAACTCCGCGCACTTCTTGAGGATTACGTTGCTCTATTTCTATATCATTACCACAAGCGGTGTTGGTATCAAGCGTGGTAATAGGCGCAACGACATAAAATGGAATGTTATGAAAATACGCAAGTACGGCTAAATTATAGGTGCCCACTTTATTAGCAAAATCACCATTGGCAGCAATACGATCAGCCCCTACTACTATTTTATCCACCTTACCTGCAGCCATTAAACTTGCCGCCATATTATCGCAAATTAATGTGTACGGAATTTTCCAGCGCTCAAGCTCAAAGGCAGTTAAGCGACCGCCTTGTAATAATGGTCGTGTTTCATCAACCCACACATGTACGTTGCCATATTTTTGCTGCGCTTTGTAAATAACACCTAGTGCAGTACCAATACCAGCGGTTGCAAGCGCCCCTGTATTACAATGAGTTAATATGTTGTCGCCACTATTTATAAGCTCGGCACCACGATTTGCCATTCGTTCACACAGCTCAATATCTTCAATAAACAACCGCTCAGCAGTACTAACAATACCGGCAACATAATCGCTTTGCGTTAAAGCTTTTCGCAATGCCGCCATACAATGCATTAAATTAACCGCCGTTGGACGAGTGGCTTCTAGTTCATTGATTGCTTTTTCAAGCTCACTTTTCACTAACCCTTGCTCAGCTAAATACGCCACTAACAAGCTCGCGCCTAAGCCAATTAGTGGGGCTCCACGCACTTTTAAGTTAATGATCAGCTCTTTCATGGTTTCTACATCATGGCACTGATGCCATACCTGCTGGTGAGGTAGTAAATATTGGTCGAGCACACTAAGCGACCCGTTTTCATATTTTAAACTGCTTGCGATTAAGTTTTGCATAATGCTTAAGGTATTAAAAATGCGTAACGTTATTTTACACCACTTTGAATAACTCTCAAGTTAGACTTGTAGACATCTAAACATTTAAAAGTATAGAATGCTTAAAAGCTGATTTTTGAGATTTAAACCATGACTAACTATGTTGCTTTTAATGCACAGCGCGCTATCGATTACGTATCGACATTAATTGAATCTAAACAATGTAATTTTTTTGATTCCGGACAAACCTTATCGGCATATGAGTTTGGTGATGGCAATCTTAATTTAGTATTTAGAATTACTGATGAGCAAAACAATAGTGTTATTTTAAAGCAAGCTCTGCCTTACGCGCGTTGCGTGGGTGAGTCGTGGCCATTAACGCTTGATAGAGCCCGTATAGAAGCACAAGTTTTACTTAACCATGGTGCTATTTGCCCTACTTATACTGCTAATGTTTTACATTATAGTGAAATGCAAGCGCTGACTATTTTAGAAGATTTAGGTAATTTACAAATATTGCGTACTGCACAAAATAATGCAGAGCAATTCCCTAAATTAGCGCAGCACGTAGCGACCTACTTAAGCCACACCGGCTTTTATAATTCAGATTTTTACTTAACCGCGCAAACTAAAAAAGCACTCGTTAGCCAATTTACTAATCCTGAGCTTTGCCAAATCACTGAAGACTTATTTTTTAGCGATCCGTACATTGAGCACGAACGCAATAACTACCCAAAGCAACTACAAAACGAAGTTGACGCAATACAAAAAAACAACGCATTGAAGTTAGAAATAGCAAAACTAAAAGCTAATTTTTTATCTAACCCGCAAACATTACTTCATGGTGATATGCACAGCGGTAGCATTTTTGTTGATTGCAATAATACAAAGATGATTGACCCAGAGTTTGGCTTTTTTGGGCCTATTGGGTTCGATATTGGCTCTTTTATTGGTAATTTGCTATTGAATTACTGCGCACAAGCAGGGCATATTGATGACTTTGTAGCACGTCGTAATTACCAAACACATTTACTTAGCTGTATCGTAGACACCTATAGTTTATTTGAGCAGCAATGGCTTGAATTAATACGCACTAAAACAACAGATGAATCACTAGCGCCAGTAGGCTATGCGCAATACTTTATGAAAAACGTATTGCAAGATGCTGTTGGTTACTGTGGTGCTGAGTTAATTAGGCGTACTATTGGGCTTGCGCACGTAAGCGATATAGATAGTATTAGTGATGACAATGCGCGCCTTACAGTGCAAAAACAAACATTAGCACTAGGCGAGCAACTTATTTTAAATGCACAAACATGCAACAACAAAGAAGCATTCTTTAGTTTATTAATAAGCCAATTAAACTAACAAGCATTAAAAAAGGCGCTATAAGCGCCTTCTAGTTAGTTAAAACTTACTTGTAGTTTTCATAAATTTTATCAAGCGGCTCTGAAAGCCCACTTTCTTGCACTATACGTACATGCTTACGAGCCAACTCTCGTGCACTTGTTACACCGCATGAGTGAGCAATTAAACCGGCTCCGTAATGAATGTATTTATTATAGTTAGCTACTCGTTGCGCTTTATCAGCTACATTTAAGCCGCGTTGCAAACGCTCGTTATGCGTAGTGATCCCGGTTGGACAGGTATCTTTATTACATTGCATTGCCTGAATACAGCCCAGTGCAAACATATGACCACGAGCCGATACAACAAAATCAGCACCAAGCGCTAATGCCCATGCAACCTTTGAAGGAACGATTAATTTACCCGATGCAATAATTTTCACGCGATCTCGAAGCCCGTGCTTTTCAAGCATATTAACTACAAGCGGCAAGCTTTCGCGAAGAGGTAAACCCACCGAATCCATAAGCGGCTGCGGTGCAGCCCCCGTACCACCATCAGCACTATCAATTGTTATAAAATCGGGTGCCGACTCAATGCCACGATGATTTATTTCTGCAAATAACGTTTCTAACCAGGTGTAATCACCAATAACGGCTTTAAAGCCTGTTGGTTTTCCTGTGGCATTACGTACAGTGGCAATCATATCGAGAATGTCGGCTGGGTTTTTGATTTCAGGGTGTCCATTTGGGCTAATCGAATCTTGCCCTTCTGGAATACCCCTAATTTTAGCTATTTCGGCGTTAACTTTGCGCCCTGGTAACATACCGCCTTTACCTGGTTTTGCACCTTGGCTCATTTTTAGCTCGAACATTTTGACTTGTTCGTGAGCTGCTATTTCTTTAAGTTTTTCGGTGCTTAAGTTTCCATGCTCGTCTCGGGCACCATATTTAGCTGTACCAATTTGAAATACCAAATCGGCGCCACCTTCAAGGTGGTAAGGGCTTAAGCCCCCTTCACCTGTGTTCATCCAGCAACCCGCTAATTTAGCACCTTTTGATAAAGCGCGCACAGCAGGCTTTGAAAGCGCACCAAAGCTCATGCCCGACACATTAAATAACGAATTAGTGGTGTAAGGTGTTTTACAATACGGACCTAAAGTAACATTACTCGGGTCGAGTGCTTCTTCATCTAAAGTAGGAAAAGCACAGTTCATAAACATAACCGTACCCGTCACTTCTAAGCTTTGTGTTGAACCAAATGCAGCGGTGCGATCGACATCTTTTGCTGCGCGGTAAACCCAACTGCGCTCAGCGCGGTTAAATGGCATTTCTTCTCGATCGAGAGCAAAAAAGTATTGTCTGAAAAATTCACCTTGGCGTTCAAAAAAATATCGAAAGCGGCCAATTACTGGGTAGTTACGCCTAATAGCATGTTTTGTTTGTGTTATATCGCGAAAGTAAAAAATAATAACAGTAAGCACAATTAACCCAAGTGCGATAATAAAAATACTCGCAAATACGTCAATACTAAACATAATGAAATTGCTCATCTAAGGCCCCTTGATGGCTATATTTTTAGATAATACCTATTGCGTAGTATGTGAATATTTTGACGATTGGAGTCGCTAAAATAAACTACATTACTAGGTCTGTGGTATAAAAAAGGTGTTGCGGTCAAAATGACACAACACCTTTGTTTGTTCAAGGTTTATAAGCCCTACAAAGCTAATTTTGCAGCTTAGTTAACTCATTTTTTATATATAAACGTACCTGTGTTTCTAATACTGACAAGGGCACTGAACCATGGCGAAGAACCTGATGGTGAAATTCGCGAATATCAAAATTTGGTCCAAGCGCTTGCTCTGCTTCAACACGTAAACGTTTAATAGTTAACTCACCAATTTTGTATGACAGTGCCTGAGCTGGCCAAGATATATAACGGTCAGTTTCTGTTTTAACATTATGCAGCGAAAGCGCGGTGTTCTCGCTCATAAAGTTCATAGCTCGCTCGCGGCTCCAGCCATACATGTGCATCCCTGTATCAACAACCAAACGTGCTGCTCGCCACATTTCATAAGTTAAGCGACCAAAACGGCTATATGGGTCTTGATAAAAGCCTGCCTCTAAACCTAAATATTCAGAGTAAAGCCCCCAACCTTCGCCAAATGCCGAAAGGTAAGCATCACGACGATAGCTCGGCAAATTTTCAAGCTCTGCATTAAGTGATATTTGTAAATGATGACCTGGCACTGCTTCGTGCAACGTTAATGCTTCTAAAACATACAGAGGGCGCTTATCTAAAGCGTAAGTATTTACCCAGTAGTATCCAGCTTCATCATCTCGATTAGAGCCAGAATACCGACCTGTTGTGTATTTAGGGGCAATACTTGCGGGTACCGGTGCCACGCCATAAGGTTTACGCGGTAAGGTATGAAATAACTTAGGCAGCTGTGCATCCATTTTTTTAGCAATGTAAGATGCTTCTTTTAAAAGTTGCTCAGGTGTTGTTGCGTAAAACTGTGGGTCGGTACGTAAAAAGTGAATAAACTCAGCAAATGAGCCTTTAAAACCAACTTCTTTTATTACAGCTTCCATTTCACCTCGAATGCGAGCAACTTCTTTTAAGCCTAGCTCGTGGATCTCTTTTGGTGTCATGTCGGTAGTAGTGTAATGCTTAGCACGGTTTTTATAAAAAGCTTTGCCATTAGGGGTTTCTGAAATACCAATACTTGTGCGGGCGCCCGGTTGGTATTGCTCAGTAAAAAACGTTAAGTAGCTTTTATATGCTGGTATTACTTTATTTTTTAAAACAACTTTAGCTCGCTGTTGAAGTGCATAAAAGTCACTCTCACTTAAACTGGCAGTGTTAGCTAAAAACGGTTTATAAAATTCTGATTGAGTTACATCATCAACAATATAAGTACTTATGGAGTCTTCGTATCCTTCTAACACTGCTTTTGGTTGGGTGAGACCTGTTTCGAGCCCTTTTTTCATCCAATATATATTTTGCCCAAAAAAGCGGGGGATTTGTGCTAAACGTGCAAGGTATGTCTCTAAATCTTGCTCTTTTTTATATTGAGAACTGTTAACGATGTACGACAGACCGGAGTGAAAACCATACTCAGATGTAAGCGGCATGTAATGCGCATTAAACACATATTCGTCAACGCTATTTTGCACCTGAGCACGAATAATACTTAAGTTAATTTGATTTTCGTCACTAAGCTTAGTTGCATCTACGGCATCTAAGTCTGCTAATAATTGAGTATTACTTTTGTACTGCTTTGCTAAAAATTCTGGCGATAAATTGGCAAGTAAATAGCCATCAACCCCTTTTGAACTGCTATAAGGATTTATACTTTCTCCATATTGAACAATAGATTGTGCTACTTGAGTAAACTGCTCATCCGCATTGGGTGTGGTTATTTGACATGCACTTAACGAACATAAAGCAGTTATGCCAAGAAGCGTTTGGCGAAGCGTTTTTGGTAAAAAAAGATTCATTATTATTTAACTTGATGATGCAATAGATTGCATAAAACTATCGTAGGCTAAAGAAATAGCAAGTAAATGAGACAAACTAGCATATTGAAATAATGCTACATACGTTAACAGAAGTAAAAACCAGCCGAATTGATGAGAAAAACAGCGATTGGGCTGCTAAAGTAAAATTTAAGTTCCCTAACTATCGTTTTTGCTTTTAAATAGCGCGGATAATGATTACTGTATAAAAAAATAATAAAAAGCTCGGACGCATAACCGCCTCATGGAATGAGAAATTTTAAAATTTGCACTTATGCGTACTTAGTTGGTATTTAAAATGATGTTCCATGATTCCATGGCTATTGCACAAGAGAAGATGACTAAAGTGTGTGTGTTTTTAGAGCGCTATGCACTTTCTCCTACGCCGCTCAATTATCAAGTTGTTTATACCTATACTAGCCAAACTAACCTTGAGCTGAACAAAGCCTTAGACCGCGCTATTGCGGTTGAAGATAATATAGACAGTGTTTTAATTGAACAGCTCCATGCTGAATTTTTAAATACCGGTCACACAGAGCAAGTCAACATGATTCAAAATGTTGATGGTGTTATAAGTTCACTTTCTCAAAACTCTCAAGCTACTGAAAAACAGATAATTCGCTTTGCGGGTCAGGTGAGCGAATGTGTACATTCACTAGATGAGAACAACATAGAACAAAGCCGTCAAGCGCTTGAAGTACTTCATAATCAAACCGCCGAATTACTAAATCAACACAAGCAATTTAAGCAAGAACTAAGTAAAGCCAAACAACTACATGAAAAAACAAAAAAGCAGCTAAATCAACTTCGTAAACAACATATTATTGATAGCCAAACAGGGCTTTATAAACGCCATTATTTAACGCAACAAACTCAAGTATGGACTAATCAAAAAAAGTCTATTTGCGCCATTGCGATTCAAATAGATAACCTTGATCACTTTACTGAAAATTACGGTGATATAATTGGTGAAGTTATTTTGAATAAAGTAGCTAAACAAGTGCAAAAATATGTTTTTCAAAGTGGCTTGCCTGGCCGCACAGCTAAAGATCAATTTACTGTTTTACTCGCCGATATAGACCCAGAAACAGCCAATGTTATAGCTGAAAAAGTCCGAAATGGAGTCGAAAAGCTTCGCTTTGTTAGTTCAAAAACAGGGATTAAGTTACCTAGTATTGGCTTATCTCTAGGAATTGCTCAACATCTACAAGAAGATGATTTTAACCAGTTAGCTAAAAAAGCGTCTCATGCGGCTTTTAAAGCGCGGTCATTAGGGCAAAGTAGCTACACTGCAGGGCAATAAATTACCTGATAAATCATATTCAAATTGCACCTACTGCGTACAATAAAGTACACTAACCTCTATTGTCACGATAGAGATTAGTCATGAACGAAACCGAACAAAAGACCACGCATTTTGGTTATAAAACAGTAGCCGAGGGCGATAAAGCTTCTATGGTTGCTGATGTATTTCACTCAGTAGCTGCAAAATACGATGTAATGAATGATTTAATGTCTTTTGGTGTGCATCGTTTATGGAAACGTCAAACTATTGCAAGCTCAGGTGTTCGTAAAGGCCATCATGTACTCGATTTAGCCGGCGGCACTGGCGACTTAACGGCAAAATTTAGTCAACTAGTTGGCGAGACCGGTCAAGTTGTTTTGGGCGATATAAATTCATCTATGCTTAAGGTTGGTCGTGAAAAACTACACAATCTTGGCTTAGTAGGCAATATTGACTACGTACAAATGAATGCTGAAATGCTGCCATTTCCAGATAATAGCTTTGATGTGATCACTATTGCCTTTGGCTTACGTAACGTTACCGATAAAGACAAAGCATTACGCTCTATGTACCGTATTTTAAAGCCAGGTGGCAGATTACTTGTTTTAGAGTTTTCAAAACCAGAGCATGACGTACTTAGTAAAGCTTACGATTTTTACTCATTTAATTTATTGCCAACAATGGGTAAGCTAGTTGCTAACGACAGTGAATCGTACAAGTATTTAGCTGAGTCTATTCGTATGCATCCAGATCAAGACACATTAAAAGCGATGATGGAAGATGCGGGCTTTGAACAAACAACATACCAAAACCTCACAGGCGGAATTGTTGCACTGCATCGTGGTTTTAAATATTAAGGCTAGCAGTTATGGCGCTTGAAAAAATAACAAAAAGCAATAATGGTGCAATGTCATCTGAGTTTTTTATGTTACCTAATTTTGTACTTTCGCTTATTGAGCGTCTACTAAATCAAGCGCTTAGCCTTGACCCACAATTATCTCAAAAGCTAAACGCCGTTAAACATAAGCGCTTAGTGGTTGAAATAAGAGATTGGCAACAAAGCATCCAACTCGTTTATAGTGCTGATCAATTACACTTATACAGTGCCCAAAGTAACGAAAACGCAGATTGTATGATCAGCGCAGATATAGAAACACTTTTAGCGCTCAAAAACCCTGCAATGCTTACCCAATTAATTCGCCAAGATAAGCTCGACTTACAAGGCGATTTAAATATTGCGCAAACTTATAGCAATGCATTTTCAGGTATTGATATTGATTGGCCTGAACAACTTTCTAAATACATTGGCGATGCACCCGCTCAGCAGTTATACCTGCACTTAAAAGAACTAAAACAAAAGAGCAGCAAAACCAATACTAAAATAAGTACCATGCTTACAAGTTTATGCCAAGATGAGCTCGCAATTACTATTCATCCATTAGAACTTGAGCAATTTAAACAAAAAAATAGAGAACTCAAAGGACAAGTCGCTGCCGTTGAGCAACGCATTAACGCCCTCTTAAATTCTTTTTTACCTTCAAACACCCGCTAAGGATTTTTTGTGTCGACTGCACGTTTGTATAACATCACCAAAACGTTACTTAGCTATGGACTAGACGAGCTAATTCCAAAGCATAAAGTGCCTTGGTTTGGTAAAATAGCCCGTGGTAGTTTATTTTGGCTGCGTAATCAGCACAAAGAAAAACCGGCGGGGCTACGTTTACGTTTAGCATTACAAGAGCTGGGTCCTGTTTGGATCAAATTTGGTCAAATGCTCTCTACTCGTCGTGATTTACTCCCTCATGATATCGCTTTAGAGCTTGCGTTTTTGCAAGATCAAGTTCAACCATTTGAAGGCGAACTTGCACAAAAAATAATAGAAAAAGCGCTCGAAATTAACGATATAAGTGAATTATTTAGTGAGTTTTCACAAACTCCACTGGCCTCTGCATCTATAGCGCAAGTACATACAGCAAAACTTATTGATGAGCAAAGTATTGAGCAAGATGTCGTAATTAAGGTTATTAGACCCAATATTTATGAGCAAATTAATGCCGATTTAGCGCTAATGGAAAAGCTCGCAAAGGTACTTGCAAAAGTACATAACGAATCAAAACGCCTGCGTCCTGTAGAAGTAGTTAAAGAATATAAGAAAACACTCCTAGACGAGCTCGACTTAATGCGAGAAGGTGCCAACGGCATTCAACTAAAACGCAATTTTGAAGGCTCTGATTCATTATACATCCCTGCAGTTTACAGTGATTACAGCCGTAGCAATGTGCTGGTGATGGAGCGTATTTACGGCATACCCGTCTCTGATACCGATGCACTTATGGCGCAAAACACTAATATGAAATTACTTGCTGAGCGTGGCGTAGAAGTGTTTTTTACGCAGGTGTTTAGAGACAGCTTTTTTCATGCCGACATGCATCCGGGTAATATTTTCGTCTCTCGAGAGCACCCTGAAAACCCAATGTATATCGGTATTGATTGCGGTATTGTTGGTACGTTAAGCAAAGAAGATAAACGCTATTTAGCTGAAAACTTTATCGCCTTTTTTAATCGTGATTATCGCCAAGTTGCACAGCTACACGTTGATTCTGGTTGGGTACCACCAGATACTAGCATTGAAGAATTTGAATTTGCGATTCGCACAGTTTGCGAGCCTATATTTAATAAACCTTTGGCCGAAATTTCATTTGGGCACGTACTCGTAAATCTATTTAATACTGCACGTCGTTTTAACATGCAGGTACAGCCGCAATTAGTACTACTACAAAAAACTTTATTATACGTTGAAGGATTGGGACGTCAGCTTTACCCACAACTCGACTTATGGAAAACAGCTAAGCCCTTTTTAGAAGATTGGGTAAAGCAACAAGTTGGACCGCTATCAGTACTGAAACAAATGTATGCTAACTTACCATTTTGGGCTGAAAAAATGCCCGAGTTACCGGATCTAATTTACCAAAATTTAAAGCGTGCACCACACATTCAACCGCAAGAACAAAAGGTATCTCATAAACCTTTAATATTGAGTTTATTTGGTAGTGCTACAATGATTATGGCAACACTTTGTTATTTACAGCACGATTTAATAGCTGCAAGTCTTGCAATAAGCTTATCGGCTATTAGCTTTATAGCGGCATGGCGCAGCGCATAAACTGGGTGCTATTTGCGCTAGTGAGCGTATAATTAGTATTTAAAATAAACATTTAACCGTTTTATATATTGGAGAAAACCATGGGTTTTGGTGGTATTAGTATTTGGCAATTATTAATTGTTTTAGCGATCATAGTTTTACTTTTTGGCACAAAAAAACTACGCGGTATGGGTGGCGATATTGGGGGCGCTGTAAAGGGCTTCAAAAAAGCAATGTCAGATGATCAAATGAGCGAGAAAGAGAAATCCGAGCAAATTCAACAATCAGAAAAAAACACTGCTGACAACTCAACCGATACTGAAAAAAACAAAGATAACAATAAGGTTTAATTAGTATGGGCATGTGGGAACTTGTTGTTATTTTTATTGTTGGTTTAGTGGTGCTCGGCCCTGAGCGCTTACCTGTTGCAATTAGAACAGTGAGTAAATGGGTTAAAACCGCTAAATCACTTGCCAACTCAGTAAAAGCCGAAGTAAGTGAAGAGCTTCGCATCCATGAGCTGCACGAAAACCTTAAAAAAGCAGAACAGCAAGAATTAAAAGATTTAAGCCCTGAGTTACAAAGCTCACTAACAGAGCTACAAAAAGCGGCTGAATCAGTTACTCACAGCTACAAAAAACAACAATCTGATACATCAAATAACCAACAACTTGATGAGAAAAAGTGAAATTTATTTCTCACTTTGTGGTCAACTTACTACATGGTATAAAAAATAATGGCTGAGGAAGTAAAATCAGGGTTTGTAGCTCATTTAATTGAGTTGCGTGATCGGCTAATAAAAGCGCTACTAAGCATTTTTGTTATTTTTATTGCCATAGTATATTTTGCAAATGATATTTATGCTTTTGTTGCACAGCCGTTAGTCTCGCATTTGCCAAGTACGGCAACCATGATTGCAACCGATGTAACAGCTCCCTTTTTTGCACCTTTCAAACTTACTTTATTTGTCGCTTTATTTGCGTCGATTCCATGGATATTGCATCAAGTTTGGGGGTTTATAGCGCCGGGTTTATATCAGCACGAAAAGAAAATGCTCATGCCTATTCTCGCCTCAAGTATAATATTATTTTATGGCGGCATAGCCTTTTGTTACTTTGTAGTTCTGCCAATTATTTTAGGGTTTTTTACAAGTACCGGTCCCGAAATGATGACCCTTGCACCTGACATAAGTAGTTATCTAGGATTTGTATTAAAGTTGTTTTTTGCATTTGGCGTCGCTTTCGAAATTCCAGTGGCTATTATGTTGCTATGCTGGAGTGGTGCAACAACAACAAAAAGCTTAAAAGAAAAGCGCCCTTATATCGTAGTGGGTGTTTTTGTAGTCGCGATGTTTTTAACACCGCCTGATGTATTATCACAAACATTGTTAGCATTTCCGATGCTTCTTCTGTTTGAGCTAGGTCTAATTTTAGCAAAGTTTTATACCGCTAAACCACAAAAAGAATCTGAGGAATAAAATGAAAAAACAACTACTCTCACTATTGGTTTTATTAAGCGCACCGACTTTTGCTGCGCAAACAGAGTTTAATACTCAAGCGTTACAAGCATGTAGCTTTATTGAAAACGATTTTAACCGCTTACTTTGTTACGATAATACCATCGCGGGTAAGTCACTGGTTAAGCCATCAGTAACAAAAACGCTCACACCACCAACAGCTAATAATGTACCTCAGGCAGTAGCCACAACACCAACAGAAGTGAAAAAAACAGCTGATGAGTTTGGGTTAGAGTACAAAAAATCACAGACAGAAAAAGACGCTGAAATTAAAGCGATGGTTGCTTCAGTTGAAGAAGCTGCTTACGGCGAGTTAATTATTTCGCTAGATAACGGTCAACAATGGCGTCAAATTGGATCTGACAGCATGCGCTTGAAAAAGAACGATACGATTGTAATTAGCCGTGGTGTTTTTAACTCATTTTTACTTAAAATTGACGGTGAAAACCGCTCTATTCGCGTTAAACGTACTAAGTAATGTCATATACATTAATTGATGCTGGAGTTAACTTAACTAATCATCAATTTGATGAGCAGCATCACGATGTAATTACCCGTGCCAATGAAGCGGGTGTTACAAATATGCTTATTATTGGTTGTGATATTGCAAGCAGTCAGCAATCACTTGAACTTGCAACAAAGCATCTTCAATATTCTACGGCGGGTATCCACCCACATGATGCAAAATCAGCCACTAATGAACTAGAAGCACAACTAACTGTACTTGCAAATAATAAGCATGTTATTGCTATTGGTGAATGTGGCCTTGATTATAACCGCGACTTTTCGCCTCGCGATGTACAGCGTAGTGTTTTTAGGCGCCAATTAGCACTTGCAGAGAAATTAGATTTACCTGTTTACTTGCATGAACGTGATGCAAGTAACGACATGCTAAGTATTTTAAAAGAGTTTAGTATTCGCGGTGTACTCCACTGCTTTACGGGTAACTCAGCAGCTCTAAAGCAATATTTAGATTTAGGTCTATATATTGGTATAACGGGTTGGGTATGTGATGAAAGGCGTGGAAAAGATTTACAACAGCTAGTGCCTAGCATTCCTCTAGATCGATTATTAATAGAAACTGATGCACCATTTTTAATTCCACGAACAGTTAAACCAAAACCTAAATCACGTAAAAATGAACCTGCCCTGCTTCCTTATATCTGTCAAACGGTTGCACAACTTTATCAAATAGATGAAGAAGTTGTGGCCCGTAAAACTACAGAAAACTTTCACCGTGTTTTTGGTTTAGAAGATCGTTAATGGTCTATGCAAAGGCACTTTTAAGCCTATTAGTATTCCTTTGCACTTTTTGCTGTTTCGCAAACCCAGTAATAATAAAACACGATTTTAACTCTCAAAACATTAATAACCTGTATTACTCTTTTGAACCAACGTCGCTATTAAGTGCACAACAAAGTAGCCATATACAGTGGCAAAAAAACACAGCAAAACCCCTTAATTTAGGACTAGAGCAGCGTCCTGTATGGATAAAATTTAAAATAAAAAATACACTTAGTTATAATACTGAGCAAATATTGTCACTAAACAATCCTTTGCTAAACGACGTTCAAGTATATCAATTACATAACTCGCAATTACTTTCTTATACTCAAATTGGTGATGCCTACCCCTTATATAAGCGCACAATTAAAAGTGAATCTTTATTAGTTAAACTGCTCAGCCCTGCAAATAGCGAAACGCTTATTATAATGAAAGTGGCGAATAGTTCAGGCTTGCGAGTCCCTTTAACACTGTGGCAACCAGAAGCTTATTTGGCACACAAAGGAAAACTCAATTTACTCTATGGCTTATTGATTGGTTTTATATTTTCTTTGGGTGTGAGTTGCATAGTTTTATATGGTTTTTCACGTAAAGGTTATTTTGTTTATGCTGGGGTTATATCTCTCACATTAGGTAGTGTATTAGCCTACCTTTGTGGTTTTGGCTTAAGGTACGTTCATCCTAATTTGCCTGCATTACAGCAAGTTATGACCCCTATATTACTTATGCTTATCACTTTATTGTTTTTGCCTTTGCAGAAGCAAGTTTGCCATCCCAGGCCCTCTCTTCTGCTAACTATTCAAAAAGTTGTAGTTAACGCTTTAGCTATTTCGTTATTATTTATTTGGCTACTTCCAAACAACATAGTTACATTATTTTGTTTAATCACTACTCCAATCGTTTTAGGCTTTTATATTGTAACTACCTTTATGTGCGTGCGTTTAACGCCTTCTAAACCAAACAAAGCACTATTACTTGTATTGGTTTTTTTCTTGGTGGTAATGCTTTATTTTACTGTTGCAGTAATGGGCCTATACGCCTTTGACAGAAGTACGCTCGCATTTGTATTTGCATGCTTTTTTGGTTGCACTTTTTGCTTATGCTACTGCGTAATGAAGTTATTTATTTTACAACGCGATGAAGAAGTGATTGCTCAACAAACCTTGATTGCTGAAAACACAGCACAAGATACACTACTTAAAGAGCGCTTAAAATTACAAGAAAAAACTCGCCAAGAACTTGAATCTCAGGTGGACGAGCGCACCTTTGAATTACAAGTGACGCTTAGAGAGCTTGAAGAAAAAAACCGCTCACTTGAGTTACTAAATACTGAAGACGCATTGACTGGAATAAAAAACAGACGCTTTTTTGATAAAAAACTGGTAATGGAGCTTCGTCGCTCTCGTCGAGAACAAACGCCGCTTAGCATTGTTATGCTTGATATAGATCGATTTAAAAATATCAACGACACGTACGGCCATATCATTGGCGATCAAGTTATTAAAGCAGTGTCTGACCTTATAAAAGACCATTTAAAACGACCACTCGATGAAGTTGCCCGTTATGGCGGTGAAGAATTTGTTGTGCTATTACCTAATACCCCTAGTGAAGGCGCACAAGACATAGCTGAAAAAATACGAGCTGATATCTCAGTAAGTACAGTAACGGTTGCCAATAATGATATTCAATTTACTATTAGCGCTGGTGTATACACCAGTATTGCTGATGATGTTAGCAACCCTCAAATTTTTACTGAGTGCGCCGACAAAGCACTTTATTACGCAAAGCAGCATGGCCGTAATCAAGTAATTACTTTTCCATTACCACAGTAGGAGCATATTAACATGGCCCAATCAGGATTAGACCTTTTCCCATATACTCGCATGCGCAGAATGCGCCGCAGCGACTTTTCTCGCCGCTTAATGGCTGAAAACCAGCTTAGCGTAAATGATTTAATTTACCCTGTATTTGTACTTGATGGTAAAAATCGCCGCGAGGTAATTGAATCAATGCCTGGTATTGAGCGCCTATCAATTGATTTACTGCTTGTTGAAGCAAAAGAACTCGTTGAACTTGGCGTACCTGCCGTTGCTATTTTTCCAGTAACGCCTGCGGATAAAAAATCATTATTTGCCGAAGAAGCATATAACGATGATGGCTTAGCACAACGCACCGTAAGAGCGTTAAAAGAAGCTTTTCCTGAGCTGGGTGTGATTACTGATGTAGCACTTGACCCTTTCACTACGCATGGCCAAGACGGTATTATTGATGATTCAGGTTATGTTATTAATGATGTCACTACTGAAATTTTAGTTAAACAAGCACTTTCCCATGCAGAAGCTGGTGCTGATGTTGTTGCCCCTTCTGATATGATGGATGGTCGTATTGGCGCTATTCGCGAAGCACTTGAAGCTGATGGGTTTATTCATACTCGAATTATGGCCTACTCAGCTAAATACGCATCTAGCTACTATGGCCCATTTAGAGATGCTGTAGGCTCTGCTGGTAACTTAAAAGGTGCTGATAAAAAAACTTACCAAATGGATCCAGCAAACTCTGATGAAGCAATACGTGAAGTCGCATTAGACTTACAAGAAGGCGCTGATATGGTTATGGTAAAGCCCGGTATGCCTTATTTAGATATTGTACGGCGTGTTAAAGACGAATTTGGTGTACCTACTTTCGCATATCAGGTAAGTGGCGAGTATGCAATGCACAAAGCAGCAATTGATAACGGTTGGTTAAGTGAAGAGGCTACAATAATGGAATCTTTACTTGCATTTAAGCGTGCAGGAGCCGATGGAATATTAACCTACTTTGCTAAGCAAGCCGCAAAATATCTAGCTAAAAAGTAATTTTTTATTAAAAGGCGGTTAAACCGCCTTTTGTTTACATTCATTTACATTTTTGTATTATTTTCGTCATATTTATTCTCTAAACTGGTGTCCCATTTTGGGATTAATACACGGGAATAATAAAAAAATGTTTAAAACAAAAATAACACCACTCGCACTTGTTATAGCAAGTCTCAGTGCACCAGCATCCGCTGATCTAATCATTTCAGAATATATAGAGGGAAGCAGTAATAATAAAGCAATCGAGCTTTATAATAATGCTGATACGGAGCTTTCTCTTGAAGGTTATACTTTAGGACTCTATTCAAATGGTAGCAGTTCGATTGGCAACTCGATTGATTTAACCGGAACATTGGCCGCCAATACCACCTACATTATTTCAAACCCCAGTGCAGCAGCTGCAATACTTGATATTGCAGATGAAACCAGCACAGTAACCTACTATAACGGTGATGATGCCCTTGTTTTAACTAAAGACGGTGTAATTGTTGATAGTTTTGGTCAAGTTGGTGTTGATCCGGGTTCAGAGTGGTCTGAAGGGGGTGTAACTACGGTTAACAAAACGCTGCGAAGAAAAGATAGCATTACCACAGGCCGAACTGACTCGACAGCCATTTTTGATCCTAGCGAAGAATGGGAACAGTTTGATATTGACACCTTTGATGGATTAGGTTCACACACAGGAAACGGCGGTACCGCTCCTGTGCCAGACCCTGAGCCAGAACCACTTGAACCACTAGTTTGTGGTGCAGAAAAAACACTAATAAATGCTATTCAAGGTGACGGCTCTGCTAGCCCACTTGTAGGTACATTAGTAGAACTTGAAGGTGTTGTAAGCGCCGATTTTCAAGGTGATGAACAATTAAAAGGCTTTTTTGTTAACTCACTGGCTGCTGATATAGATGCAAATCCACTTACCTCTGAAGGTGTATTTGTATATTTTGCAGATACTGACGTGAATGTAGGCGACCATGTACGTGTACAAGGTACTGTTGAAGAATATTTTGATGCAACACAAATTGGCAGTGTTAGCCAAGTTGCGGTGTGTGGCACTGGTTTAGCTGCAGCAGCTACAAAAATCACTTTACCTTTAGCTAATACAACTGATTTAGAAGCTTTTGAAGGTATGTTAGTCACATTAGAGCAACCATTAGTAGTGACTAATAACTTTGGTCTTGGTCGATATGGTGAAGTTGAATTAGCAACAGAGCGCTTGTACCAAGGTACTCAGGTTGCGTTACCTGGCGATGCTGCTAATGCAGTTGAAACTGAAAATCTACTTAAAAAGATTTTAATAGATGATGGCTCTACAGTACAAAACTTAGACCCTACAGCTTATCCAACTCCAGGCTTATCGGCAGAAAATACATTACGAACTGGCGATACTGTTAATACTGTTACAGGGGCACTTGCTTATAGCTTCGGTCTTTACCGAATTCACCCAACTTTAGCGCCTTCGTTTATTGCAACAAATGCACGTGAAGATGCGCCTGAACTTAATGCTGAAGCAGATTTACGTGTAGCTAGCTTTAACGTACTTAATTACTTCAATGGTGATGGCCAAGGCGGAGGGTTCCCTACATCTCGAGGTGCAGATACTGAAGCTGAATTTATTCGTCAAGAAGCTAAAATTGTAAGTGCTATTAGCGCTATTGAGGCCGATGTTGTTGGTTTAATGGAAATTGAGAATGATGGCTTTGGCGAATTTAGTGCAATTGCTAGCTTAGTAGATGCATTAAATGATGCAGATAGTGCTAACAACTATGCATTTGTTGATTTTAACGTAGATCAAATTGGTACCGATGCAATTACTACCGCACTTATCTATCGTGCTAACAAAGTAGAAGAAGTAGGCACTGCTGCCATTACAACTGAGGCTCCATTTGATTTTAGTAACCGTGCTCCAATTGCACAAAGCTTTAAATCAATAGAAACTGATGAAGTATTTACTGTTGCTGTGTCACATCTTAAATCTAAAAGCTGTGGTAGTGCTTCTGGAAATAATGCAGATTTAGGTGATGGCCAAGGCTGTTGGAATGAAATACGCACGCAAGGTGCTAATGCATTCGCAGATTGGCTTGATAGCAAACCAACCGGTGTTGATGACGAAGATACTATTTTAGTCGGCGATATGAATGCTTACGCAATGGAAGATCCAATACGTGCATTTGCTGATAAAGGCTACAAAAATGTAGTTGCTGAAATTGATGGTGATACACTTGGTTATTCTTATAGCTTTTCTGGTCGTGCAGGAAGTTTAGACCATGCAGTAGCTACACAATCATTACTTAGCAAAGTTGTCGCTGCAACAGATTGGCATATCAACGCAGATGAACCTATTTCACTTGATTACAATGTAGAGTTTAAAAGCGAAGGTCAACAATCTAGCTTGTACTCTGAAAGTGCATACCGCGCATCAGACCATGACCCTGTGATTATTGACATTAAATCTGAAATTACTTTAACGCCTGAAGAGCAAACACCTGTAATTGCAGCCGATCAAGTTTTTGCAATCGATGAAAACAGCGCAATTGGCACAATTATCGGCACGCTCGATTTTAGTGATCCAAATGCCGATGAATCACCTGTTGTTAAATTTATTACATCTGATAATGACAGCGTTTCTATTAACAATGAGGGGCAGTTAATTGTTGCTGGAGAGATTGATTACGAATTCGAAAATCGTATTACTTTAACAGTACAAGCTCAAGATAGTGCTGGTAACTTATCAAACATTGAAAAAGTAGCCATTAAGGTAAATAACTTACGCTCAGATGATGATAATGATGCAGGTTCATTATTATGGTTATCACTTCTTTTAGCACCACTATCAATAGTGCGTCGATTTAAAAAGAAATAATTAAGTAAAATCTAAACATATAAAAAGCCGCTTTTGCGGCTTTTTTATTTTATACAAATGTAATTCAGACAAGCTTCATTAAACTCCCCGTAATATGTTCATACGATTAGTGAGTCTTCTAGTAATTAATCAGTAACAACTACATAAGATTGAGTGAATTTTACACAACAAAAACCTCAATGAGTTACGTATATTGGTTTTCCTATTGATAAATATGAACTTTTATAAGGGTTCACATTTTGCTTTAAGTAAATTAGAAGATACTTACAAAACAAAATCAATATTTACCCTAAACGTAAAAATAAGTCGTGTTTTTATAAAGGAATGAGAATGAAACAACTAACCCAAAACTTGCCTAAATGGCAAAAAAAGTCAGCACCACTACTGGGTCTACTTATTATTTTTTCGACTTGGGGCAATAGCAACCAAGCGATTGCTGCAACTGTTGATGTAGCAATTCCACAAAGTAGCTTATTTGATGTAATTAGCGCTCGCGCTAAAAAGCTAGCAAGCGAAGAATATGTGGCACCTAAAAACATAGAGCTTGAAGCACTAAATAATATTGATTATCAAGACTACCGTTCAATTCGATTTAAAAAAGACAAAGCGGTGTGGAAAGATGAAGGCCTGTACGAGCTGCAATTATTCCACCCTGGTTTTTTATATAAAACACCTGTAACAATAAATACTGTTGATAGCGACTCTAAACGTAGCCGCTTACCTTTCAGCACCGACTTTTACCAATACGATGGCACTGCTGCACCACTACAAGAAGAAATAGCTAAAAGTGTGGCGGGCACTCAACTAGGCCATGCTGGATTTCGCTTACATTACCCATTAAATACTAACGAGTATAAAGACGAAGTAATGGTATTTCAGGGAGCATCGTATTTTAGAGTCGTTGGCCCTCAACAAGTTTATGGCTTATCAGCAAGAGGCCTTGCCATTGATACTGCTGAGAATTCGGGTGAAGAATTTCCAATGTTCAAAGAGTTTTGGTTAGTTAAACCAAAGGCAGAGCAAACACAAATCATCATTTTTGCATTATTGGATAGTCCATCTATTTCTGGTGCGTACAAATTTAGCGTCGACCCTACAACTAACATGCTAGTTGATGTTGATATGCAGATTTTTGCGCGTAAAGATATTAAAAAACTAGGTGTAGCACCATTAACGAGTATGTTTTATCACGGCGAAAACAGCACCAAATTTTTTGATGACTATCGCCCTGAAGTTCATGACTCGGATGGCCTATTAACTCAATCTGCTGATGACAAGTGGGTATGGCGTCCTCTTAACAACCCATCACAACTCAGCGTTACTTCATTTTCGTACAATAATCCAAAAGGTTTTGGGTTAGCTCAACGAGACCGAGACTTTAATAACTATCTAGACACAGAAGCACATTACCACGACCGCCCTAGCCTATGGATTGAACCACAAGGTGAGTGGGGAAATGGTCGTGTAGAGCTTGTAGAAATACCGACTGATACAGAAACTAACGACAATATCGTAAGTTACTGGGTACCAGAAAAACCAATGAAGGCCGGAGATTCATTAAAATTAAGCTACAAAATGACCACCTTTAATTCAGTTTTAACTCAGCACGAGAAAGCACGTGTACTACGTACAAGAATTGGTAGCGCCGCTTTACCTGGTGAGGACAACCCACCACCAAAAAGCCACCGCCAATTTACTGTTGATTTTACTGGATCAGAAATAAATCAACTGTCTAAACAGTTAAAACTAGATGCCGACATTCAACTTACAACAGGCGAAGTAACCGACGTGAATGTACAAAAACTTCCGGATTCACGTGGATGGCGTGTAGCCTTTAAAATTGCACCACAGGACGATCAACCCGTTGATATGCGTTTATCGTTAAAACTACGTGACAAAGAAATTAGCGAGGTATGGAGCTATGTTTGGTACCCAAATGACATCAAGTAATAAAGGTAGGGGCACTCCAATGCCATTCAAAACACTAAGAGTATGGCTATTTGCCATTGCGGCACTTGGCACATCTGGCTACGGCATATCTATTATGTTTGAGATTTTAAGCTCAAACGGTATGACACTACTTGAGTATGCTCTTTTAATATTATTCTCAATCACATTTGCTTGGATTGTAACGGCCTTTTGTAGTGGCACAATCGGCTTTGTACTACAGTTATTTCGAATTGACCCGCTTACGTTAAAACGTATTAAACCAATTGAGTTCAATAACGAGGCAATTAACGCTCAGAAAACCGCCGTTGTAATGCCTATTTATAACGAAGATACCCACCGTGTTATCGCGGGCTTTGAAGTAAGTCTACAATCGTTAAAAGAAACTGGTCAGCTTGATAATTTTGATTTTTATTTATTAAGCGATACACAAGACCCTCAAATAGTTAAAAACGAGCTAAGTGCATGGCATGCATTGTGCGAACGTTTAGGGGATACAGCAAAGCATGTTTTTTATCGTCGTCGCGAAGATAACAAACACCGCAAAGTAGGTAACCTAACCGACTTTTGTGAGCGCTGGGGAAGTAATTACGACCATATGATTGTGCTTGATGCAGATAGCGTAATGACCGGTAAATGTATGTTAGAACTTACTACAAGCATGCTAAACAACCCACAAGCAGGCCTGATCCAAACGATTCCAATACCTGTTCGTCAAGATACCTTTTTTGGTCGTTTTTTACAGTTTGCATCAGTGCTATATAGCCCAATGCTCGCTACTGGCTCAGCATTTTGGCAAACAGATAAAGCCAACTACTGGGGTCATAATGCAATCATTAGAGTTGAAGCATTTATAACGTGCTGTGGCTTGCCAACACTCAAAGGTAACGCACCCTTTGGCGGTGAGATTTTAAGTCATGACTTTGTAGAAGCATCACTACTTCATAGTGCAGGTTGGGATGTACTATTACTATCAGATATTGAAGGCAGCTACGAAGAAGTACCAAGTAATATTCTCGATTATGCTGTACGCGATAGACGCTGGGTACAGGGTAATATTCAGCACTTAGGTTTACTATCGTCATCTAAATTAAAATTAATGAGTAAGCTGCACTTTCTATTAGGTGCAACCGCTTATATTTCATCACTAATTTGGCTCTCAATGCTAGCGCTAAGTACTATTGATGCAGTAACGCGCGCATTAAATAGTGATGTGTACTTTAACCGTGTTTATCAATTATTTCCTACATGGCAAATAGCTAAAACCGATCTTATTGATTCACTCTTGTATTTAACTATTGTTATTTTATTAATGCCTAAATTAATGGGCGTAATAGTCACCCTAATACATAGAAACAAACGCTTTGGTGGTTCAATTAAGTTAATCCTAGGTTCAATTATTGAAACTGTATTTGCTATTATTGTTGCACCATTAATGATGGTATTTCATGCTTACTTTGTACTTTGCGTATTTTTAGGTAAAAAAGTGAAGTGGGATGCACAACCGCGCGAAGGTCGTATGGTTCCGTGGAAAGAAGCGTTTGGTTATACGTTATTCTCTACTATTGTGGCTATAGCATGGGGTAGCACAGCCTACTACTTCACACCTGTATTCTTTTGGTGGCTATCACCTATATTATTAGGCTTAGTATTAGGTGCTCCAATTATCCGTTATACCAGTAGTATCAAACTCGGCGTACAACTAAGAAAGTTAGGTATATTTATTTGCCCTAGTGAAGTTGATAACGACTCAACTCTAGAGGCGCTTAAAGTACATCTAAAAGAGATTTCCGTGCCAAAGGAAGGAACTTACCCACAAACAATTCCGGCACTGCCACAAGAGCATATGGTATCAATGCCTATACAATCTTTTAAAAAGCCACGCAGGCTAAAGATGAAAGCGCTAAAAGCTAAGGCTATAAAAAAGTTTAATTAGCGCGTTATAAAATAAAAACAAAAAAGGAGCAATTAATTGCTCCTTTTTTCTATCTAAATTAAAAAATCATGCGCTGCATTTGCCGCTAATATTTTCTATTTTTCTAGCTAACTTATTACAGTACATTTTAGAAATAACTGATTGCGTTTCATCATCAAGTTGCCAGTTATAAAAATGAAAAACCTTACCATTCTCCAGTTCTACTTTAAAATAGTGAAAAGAAAAAACGAGCTAAATGATACAACAGTAATTTCCTCACTATTGATATAACGCTCTGTGCATAGACGTGTATAACAAATCCCTGCTTTGTAACAATATAAATAAATTGCTCTAGTACCTTTTTATTAATTAAAAATATAGGACTAATTAATAATAAAAAGCAGTTATAAAAAGCTATAAAAAATAAAACCAAATTATAGGTAATAAAAAACCCGCAACATGTGCGGGTTTTTTAAAGAGTTAAAGAGCTAATTACTTAGCAGCTTTTTTCTCTTTTTCTGCAGCGATTACTGTGTCAGCTACGTTTTGTGGACATGGTGCGTAGTGTGAGAACTCCATAGAGAACTGACCACGACCAGATGTCATTGTACGTAGTGAACCAATGTAACCGAACATTTCTGATAACGGAACGTCAGCTTTAATGCGAACGCCAGTTAAACCAGCTTCTTGGTCGCTTAGCATACCACGACGACGGTTAAGGTCACCGATTACGTCACCAACGTGATCTTCTGGAGTGAACACGTCAACTTTCATGATTGGCTCAAGAAGTTGTGCGCCCGCTTTAGGGATTGATTGGCGGAAAGCACCTTTAGCAGCGATTTCGAACGCGATTGCAGATGAATCCACGGCATGGAAACCACCGTCAAAAAGTTCAACTTCAACGTCTAATACTGGGAAGCCAGCTAGAACACCTTCGCCCATCATTGACTTAAAGCCTTTCTCAACTGCAGGCCAGAATTCTTTAGGTACGTTACCACCAACAACTGATGATTTAAACGTGAAGCCTGAAGCAACTTCGCCTGGCTTGATGCGGTAGTCGATTTTACCGAACTGACCAGAACCACCAGATTGTTTCTTATGCGTGTAGCTATCTTCGATTTCACGAGTGATAGTTTCACGGTAAGCAACCTGTGGTTGACCAACGATAAGGTCTACACCGTAAGTACGCTTAAGGATATCAACTTTGATATCTAAGTGAAGCTCACCCATACCTTTAAGGATAGTTTCGCCTGAATCTTCATCAGTCTCAACTTGGAAAGATGGATCTTCTGCAACCATTTTACCGATAGCAACACCCATTTTCTCATTACCGCCTTTATCTTTAGGCTGTACAGCAATCGAGATTACTGGAGTTGGGAATACCATTGGCTCAAGTGTTACTGGGTGCTTAGGATCACATAGAGTGTGACCAGTTTGCACATTTTTCATGCCTACGATAGCAATGATGTCACCAGCTTGTGCGCTAGTTAATTCGTTACGGTCATCTGCTTGCATCTCAACCATACGGCCAACACGCTCAGTTTTACCAGTAAACGCATTAAGGATAGTGTCACCCTTATTAAGCTTACCTGAGTAGATACGTACGAAAGTTAATGCACCAAAACGGTCATCCATTATCTTAAATGCTAGCGCCTTGAAAGGTTCGTCAGCAGATACGATTGCGAATTCGCCATTTTCGTTACCTTCTTCATCCATAAGAGGTTGAGGATCAACTTCTGTTGGAGCAGGTAAGTAGTCAACAACAGCATCAAGGATTAGTTGCATGCCTTTGTTTTTGAAAGCAGAACCACAGAACGTAGGGAAGAAAGCAAGGTCACGAGTACCTTTACGGATACAACGCTTGATATCTTCGATAGAAGGTACTTCACCTTCCATGTACGCTTCCATAAGGTCATCGTCTTGCTCTACAGCAGTTTCGATAAGCATTTCATGGTATTCATCAGTTTTTTCTACCATGTCTGCAGGAACGTCAGTGATTTCGTAGTTTTCTGGAAGACCAGTGTCATCCCATACGTACGCTTTTTTAGTTAAAACATCTACAACACCAACAAACTCATCTTCGATACCGATTGGTAAAGTCATGATTAGTGGAGTTGCGCCAAGTACTTTACGTACTTGCTCAGTTACACGGTAAAAATCAGCACCCATACGGTCTAATTTATTTACAAAGATAATACGTGCAACTTCTGATTCGTTAGCATAGCGCCAGTTAGTTTCTGATTGTGGTTCAACACCACCAGAACCACAGAATACACCAACACCGCCATCTAATACTTTAAGTGAACGGTATACTTCAACTGTGAAGTCAACGTGTCCAGGAGTATCGATAACGTTAAAACGGTGATCTTTCCAGAAACAGCTTACAGCCGCAGACTGGATAGTAATACCGCGCTCAGCTTCTTGTTCCATGAAGTCAGTAGTAGATTCACCATCATGAACCTCACCTGTTTTATGGATTTGACCAGTAAGCTTTAGGATACGCTCAGTAGTCGTGGTTTTACCCGCATCAACGTGCGCGAAAATACCAATGTTTCTGTACTTCGATAAATCTGCCATTAATTTTACTCTTAATAAAGTCGATAAATTATTCGGCAGGAGTATAACATCACTTAATGCGAACATCACCATACAAGCCGCTTAAAATGCAATCAATTCAACATATTTTTTTTATCGTCAGAATCTATTAAATATCAAACATAACAAAAAAAACGCAAGACATTGAAATTAATAGCGTTTAATACTTAAGTTTCAGATACACCAAGTTACTTCGCTATTTTATAGCAACGTTCAGGACGGCCAATACTGCCATAACTTTGATCCGCTGTTAACTTACCTGATTCAAGCAAATACTCTAAGTAACGGCGTGCTGTAGAGCGACTCACACCGACCAAATCGCCCATTTGCTGAGCAGTAAATGCAGTGGTTGCGTGCTCTACAAAAGCATCATGTATTTTTTGCAGGGTAAGTTGATCGACCCCTTTTGGTAAACGAACAGACGTGTTGGTTTGCTGCTTTGAACCAAATAACATATCAACCATTGACTGCGTTACTTCACTTGCATCAGAAAAACATTGCTGACGTGATTCAAAACGTGCGAGTGCTTGATCAAGTCGGTTTAACATTAATGGTTTTACTAAAAAGTCGCATGCACCTAACTGCATTGCTTTTTCAAGGGTTTCGACCTCTTTTGCAGCAGTGAGCAGCATAACCTCACTTTTAATCGTTCGACGTCGTAAGTCGGTCAATAAATCAAGTCCGTTACCATCAGGTAAATGTATATCGAGTAAAATCAAATCGGGTTCAATTGCATGCAGTAAGGCTGTTGCCGTGCTTAAATTACCTGCAATGCCCACTACCTGATACTGTGCTTGCCTTAAACTTTGCTTTGGCGTTTGACTACCTGCGACACCATTTGGTAATAACAAGTACTGCGCTAATAGCTGTGCTACCTCTACTTCGTCTTCAATTATTACTACTGAATACGTCATGTTTAATGCTCTTATTATTTTGGAATGTAAACACTTAGTCTTGCACCAAGTAGGTCTGACTCACCAATTTCTAACGTGCCACCGCATGAGTCTAAATTTGTTTTTACTAAATATAAACCAATACCATGCTCTGCTCCTGATTTAGAGCTGTACTGAGGGGTAAAAATAACATCATGGTCAGAACCTAACCCAAAGCCTGTATCTTCTACATCAAATAAGAGAGTTTGGCTGGTTTCATCAACGGTTACCCGTACTTTTGCAGAGCGAGAGTTCGATGACCTAATAGCAGCCTCAATCGCATTATCTATAAGATTACCTAAAATAGACACAACTCGCTCGAGCATATCTTTACGTGCAATAACACCAAGTAGGCTGTCGGGGTTAAGCTCAAGCGCAACATTTAATTCTCTTGCTTTATGATATTTACCCACCAACAAACCAGCAAGCACAGGGTCTTGTATGCGCTCTAACAAGTTATGAATTTGTGCCTGAGAGCCCTGGCTTTCTTGCCCTATTATTTCTATAGCTTGTTCGTTTTTGCCCATTTGCACTAACGCACCAATTAAGTTGAGCTTATTAGAATAGTCATGAGTTTGTACCCTTAAAAGCTCTGCAAAAGCCTGAACTTTAGTAAGTTGTTGGCTTAAATACTCAAGTTCATCAGAGGGGCGCATACTCAGTAAAATACCATCCGCCTGCCCTTGCACTTGCAAAGAAAATCTCGATAATATAAGGCGTTTATCGGCGGCAAATAATTCAAAACCCACTATTTTACGTCGCTGATTACGCAATAAAAATTCTGCATGTTCAGGTAATAAATCGTTTAAGCTGAGGTTCTGATTAAGAATTGAAGTTGGTTTATCTAATATTTCGCAGGCGCGTTGATTGAGTTTTCGTACTTTTCCGTCCGGGTCGAGTGCAATAATACCGCTGCGTACCGTATTTAAAATTGCATCTTGTTCTGAAAACAAACGTGCAATTTCATCTGGCTGCAGGCCAAAAATAGCATTTCTGACACGCTGTCCAATATAAATAGCCGCCAGTATACTTAAACCTACAAGTATTAAGCCCCATATTAAAATTTCACTACTGCGAGAGAGAATAAGCGGATCGATTGATTGTACTAAAAAACCAACCGATACAACGCCTACTATTTCATTATTACCTGCGTACACCGGCACTTTGCCACGAATTGATTCACCTAAGCTACCATGGGCCACCGAAATATAGCGTTCACCTTTTAATGCAGCTTTGCTATCGCCTCCGACCATTTTTTTGCCAATTTTATCTTCATCTGGATGCACAATACGAAGCGCATTTTCATCGCCAACAACAATAAAATCAGCACCTACAAGCTGTCGTAAATCTTCAATTTTCATGTTAATAGCGGTTAAGTCACTAGGTATTTTCAGTGCATTAATTACATCAGCACGTGTGGCAATACTGCTTGCCACAGCTAATGCTTTATCACCAATATGGTTATGTAAGCTTTGCGCTGTAAGTTGATACACCAACGCGCCAAATAATAAAGCCTGCAATACACACAATCCTGTTACCCAAATAATTAATCGTGTTTCTAATCGCTTAGGTTTTGTGACCATGTTTTGCAATGGATTTAGCTTGTTGGTGTTTTTCATTTCATTCTCAATTATGCATTTACTTTGTCTGCACGGCGTTGCATTAAATAATCTTTTAACGGAAACAACAGCACTAAAATTGAAATTACAAATATGCTCAATGTTAGCGGACGATCCCATAAAAAGCTTAATGAGCCATCAGAAATCATCATTGAACGACGGAAGTTTCGCTCAATCATATCTCCTAATATAAAACCTAATAATAGTGGTGCCATAGGAAATGACAGTAATCGCAATACTAGCGCAACCACCGCAAATCCTACCATCATAAATAAGTCGAAGGTATTGAAGGACACTAAGTAAACACCAATTAAGCTAAAGAACAATATCATCACGGTGAGTACCGACTTAGGCATTGCTAATACTTTTGCAAAGTAAGGAATAAGCGGCAAATTTAAAATAAGCAGTACAATATTACCAAAGTACATACTTACAATAACCGCCCAAAATACACTTGGGTTTTCTTGCATAAGCATTGGACCTGGTTGAATGCCGTAAGCAATCAAAGCACCTAGCATAATTGCCGTAGTACCTGAGCCCGGAATACCAAGCGTTAACAGTGGAACAAACGATCCTGTACACGCCGCATTATTTGCCGACTCTGGCGCAGCTAAACCACGTAATGAGCCTTTACCAAACTTTTCTTTCAAACCTTTTGGCGCTAAATTTCGCTCTGTTGCATAAGCCATAAAGCTTGCAATAGTTGCACCAGCACCCGGTAACACCCCCACTATAAAACCTAAAATAGACGAGCGACCAATCACTGGTGCTATCTCTTTAATCTCGGCTTTACTTAACTTGGTTGAACCTATTTGCGGTGTGTCTGAGTCATTAATGTTTTTAGCATCTTTTTTCTCTGGTTTTACAACATTTACAAGCGCCTCGGCTAATGCAAACGTTGCCATAGCAACCAGTAAAAAGCTTATTCCGTCGAGTAAATCAGGTTGCCCAAAGGTAAATCGGTCAGTCCCTGATGATGGATCAATACCAACCGTTGCTAGCATCAAGCCAAACACAGTCATCATCATTGCTTTTAAAAATTGCCCTTTATTTGAAAATGCTGCAATAGCTGTTAAGCCTAAAAACATCAACACAACATAATCAGGGGATTGAAAACTCAATGACACTTTTGCTAATAAAGGTGCAGCTACCATTAATAATATGGCGCCAATCGTTCCGCCTATAAAGGAGGAATAAGCAGCAATTGCCAATGCTTTACCTGCATGCCCTTGTTTAGCAAGCGGGTAGCCATCAAAGGAGGAAGCTACCGTACCCGCCACGCCAGGCGCATTAATTAAAATAGATGACGTAGAGCCACCAAAAATAGCGCCGTAATAAACACCCGCCATTAAAATCATGCCCGAATCGGCGCCAATGCTGTAAGTAATTGGGATCATCAAGGCAATTGCGGTAATTGGCCCCAATCCTGGTAACATACCTATAAAAGTACCTACCAAGCAGCCAGCTATAACGTACATTAAATTATTAAAGTCGAGCACGGTCGACAAACCAAGCATAATTCCATCAAACATAACTTAACTCCACAAATCGCCCGGAACCAAGTAAATACCCAATACTTGAGTCATCAAAAACCAAAAAACCACCGCAACCGGTATCGATGCAAATAGCAAAATTCCCTTACGTCTTTCGCCCATCACAAAAAAGCCCGCAAGCAAAAACGCACTAGTAGAAATTAAAAAACCAATTGGCTCCAGTGCCGCGCTATAAATTACCATTAATATTAATAAACCAAAGGTGCGCAGTACGTGTGACTTTTCAAGAACATCATCAGTATTAGTTTTCTCTCTTGGTTTAAGCAATGTTGAACCAATAGAAAGTAAGCACACCACAATACCAAACCCGGCATATACTTTAGGAAGTGTCGCTGAGGTAACCGTTTCGTATTCTTCAAACGGTAGTAGCGGAATTTGCCATGCAACCACAGCGTATAAAGTAAATAGCGCCAAGAATAAACTTGGCCCTATTAATTCTCGATTCGTCATTTTAAAACCTCGATTACGGCAATGTGCGGATAAAGCCAAGCTCTTCCATTACAGCTCTAAGCTGCACTTCTTGTGCTTCTAGTGACTTAATAAACTCATTTTTTTCTTGAAAAAGATTTAGCCAACCGTTACGAGCTCGTACAGCTTCCCACTCAGGTGTACTTTGCAACTCACGTAGTTTTTTTGTGTACTGTGCTAACTTTTCAGCGGGTAAATTAGGTGCAGCAAAAAGACCACGCCAATTAACAAATTCCATATCGTAACCTAGTGACTTAAGTGTGGGTATTTTTGGGTAATCAGGTAAGGGCTCACCCGATGTAACCGCTAAAATACGTGCTTGACCACCGTTAGCTACTTCAAGCGCTTCACTTAAGCCAGTAGAAAGTAAATTCACTTCGCCTGAAAGCAACCCAGCCTTAGCTTTACCGCCTGCATCGTAAGGAATATAACGTAGGCGTCGACCATCTATACCCGCAGCTTTAACAGCTTGAGCCGCCACTAAGTGATCCATACTGCCGCGAGCAGAACCGCCCGCTACTTTTACCGAACTTGGATCTTCTTTTATTGATTTAATAACATCCTCCCAAGTTTTAAATGGAGAATCGTTACGCACTACAAACGCGCCATAATCTGCAATCATACTGGCTACAGGTGTTAAATCGCGATAGCTATAAGGAATTCGGCCACTTAACGCGCGCAATACGATAGGCGTTGAGTTAACCATTAAAATATCGCCCTTTTTAGTGCCCGACTCAATTAAATACGCAATAGCACGACCGCCTCCACCACCAGACATATTTTGAAAAGATGCATTATTTTCAATGCCTGACTTAACTAAACCTTCGCCTATACCACGGGCTGTTGTATCCCAACCACCACCAGGTCCGCCAGGGATTAAAAAGTGAGTGTCGGCCATTGCCATTGGGCTGCTAAGTACTAACGATGCTGCAAGTATGGTCGTTTGTAATGATTTAAATAATTTCATTGTGTGTCCCTTTAAAATAAATACTGCATACGTGCACTAAAGCCCATACCAGAGTCTTCGTCGCCAACCAGCGCAGTAGTACCGGCACCTTCTACATCGCTGTAAATTAGATTACCCATAAACTTAATATCACTACTTACGTAATAAGATGTACCTAATGTATAAGTTGTCGCTTTTGTGCCTTGTAAGCTACTTGTAGCATCTACTTCTGAAACACGTGCCACCAACTCCCATGCATCTTTAATATTTTTAGGTTGTACAAATAATGCAGAGCTCGCTTTGTATTGGCGCTGTTCTCCACCTAAAAAGTAACTTGCCGATACATGAAAACCATCAAAGCGCTCGCCATCTAAAAAATCAGCACTATTAGCGGCATCAAGTGAGCGGCTTGCATATTCAGCCTCAAGTGTTAAAGAATCCGCCTGATAAGCAAACTCAAGACCGGTTTGCGATAAACTATCAAGTGGGCTTGTTACACCACCAGCAGCATAATCAACAAGGCGAGTATTAGTCTCGCGCACTTCACCACGCGCAAAACGTGCGCCTAATTCATTGCCACCCATATCGCGATATGAATGCCACACGCCTAAATGAATTACATCGCCAGGTGATGTACTCGACCATGTAGCACGCCCAGTAATAGCAAGAGTAAGCTTATCGTTTTCATCGCTACCTGTTGCACCAAATGCATCATTTTTATAAACGCCTATCGCGTAACGAAAGCCAGAGTCTTTAAAATATTGATAGGCAGAAGCGCCCCAACGAAAAAATGGGGAGAAAGTATTGGCAAGCGAACTACGCTCAATTGTATTAATGTGCTTTGAACTGGTTAATGCATTTAGCGATATATCTTCGCGAATTTTACCTGCTTTAACTTTAAGTCCGTTATCAAACGCATAGCGAACACGCGCCATCACTATTTCAGCAGTGCCTTCGGCAAACTCGAGTAACAACTTGTGATCCCAATTTCCGTGCTCACTTTCAACGTAAGTACGAATACGACGAGGGAAAAAATTGCTCCCGCCAGAGCCCTCGTTATCAGCATTGTAAGCACCATCAAAATAGTTGTAGTCGAGCTGAACCCGTCCACCAAACTCTAAATTAAAACCACTGGTTGTTTTTAGTGCACTTACTTCTTTTTGTAACGCATCTAATTCCTCTTGTAGTTTTTGCGTATCGTTATCGGCTAAAACGGATGTACTTGCTAATGCTGCAGCAACTGCCAAAGCGAGTTGTGTGTTACTTGCTTTCATTATTTTCTCCACGCTTGTGTATGTATTTATTGTCAGGTAGATAAGCGACGACAAACTGCTATCTAACTCGCAGCTTATTGTTAACGTGAAATTAACTAAATATTTAGAAGGTAAGGTGCATTGATGATCGTTATATGCTTTTTGCTCATAAAGTTCATGAACAAAAAGAGCAAAAACAGTTACTGTTATATTTTGATTTATAAACACTTTTAAAGGTTTGAATGATTACCGTACGAATAAATAGATAGGATTTTTGCAGCTCTAATAAAGCCCACAATAAAGTAGGCTTAGCTAATTATGATTTAGCAATACAACTAGAAAATCATTTTAGGAACATTTGAGGGGGTTAAGCGTTTCGCACTTACCATAGCAGTTTATTTATATACTATTAATTAACTGCTCAACAATGAATTTGTTAACATCACATTGTCAAAAAAGCCTGAATTTGGTACATTATTCCTTCAATAGTATTTATAAAAACAACTATAAGACCCTACAATGAAATGGAACTTCCTTCGACTCAGCTCTTGGCTAATTGCACTTACCTTATTAATTTTCTCTCATAATATTTTTGCGCAGCAATATAAAATAGATAAACCAGCTAATTGGGTTAATACACATATTATTGAGCAACCCAAACATTCCGACATAACCAAGGTACGTGACGGCACACTTTATTTGTTACTCGATAACCAATCCTATATACCGAGCAGACAAAAACAGCAACGCTATACGCGTTTGGTTATGAAAGCTTTAAATCAAAGTGGTGTTGATTATATAAGCCAGCTTAGTCTTGATTTTGATCCAAGTTACGAGTCGCTAACACTAAATAGCTTAACGATTATCAGAAATAATGAGCACATTGATAAGCTTGATAGCGCGAGAATGACGGTTATACAGAGTGAATCTGAATTAGCTGAGCGTATTTATAATGGTAGCTTATCACTCAATATTATTATTGATGATATGCGCAGTGGCGACATACTCGATTACAGCTACACAGTGACAGGCAGCAACCCTATATATGCTAATAAGTTTAGTACAAGACGCACGCTGAACTGGTCGGTACCCGTAGTGCAACAAAATATGCGTGTACTTTGGGGTAAACAAACACCTCTACATATAAATACAATAAACGGCACAGCAGATATTCAAGAAACGCTTAATAAATATGGCAAAGATTATTCTATAACTCTTTTTGAAGAACCTTTACTGGAGCAGAATTCTCAAACCCCAACGTGGTACGACCCATATACACAAGTTTACTTTTCTGAGTTTGACGATTGGGGTCAGGTAGTTAACTGGGCATATCCGCTTTATCAATCAGCCATAGAAACCCCAAGCAGCATTTTGGATATAGCTAAAAAAATAAAAGCAAAACACACAAAAACATCAGATAAAATTGCAGCAGCACTGCGCTTTAGCCAAGACGAAGTTCGATATTTAGGGCTTGAAATGGGCACTAACTCGCATCAACCAACGTCAGCTTCAGAAACGCTTTCGCTACGATACGGCGATTGCAAAGATAAAACAGTACTGCTTATCTCGTTATTAAAAGCGATGGATATAGAAGCCTTCCCTGCGCTAGTTGATACAGAGGAAACCAAACGTTTAAAAGAACTTCCACCTTCTGCAAGTGTATTTAATCACGTTATTGTTACGCTTAAACAAAACGGAAAACGCTACTGGCTCGATCCTACGGTTAGCTACCAGCGAGGTACTCTCGAATATTTAGCACAGCCTGATTATGGCTATGCCCTAATTATTGATAAAGGTGAAAGCGCTTTAACTTCAATGGCGCAAAAATCTGTACATACAAATGTATCTGTAGAGGATAACTTTTTTATTGCTGAAAAAGTATCTGAGTCATCACGTTTTGAAACCCAGTACACTTATGCTGAATTTGAAGCAATTAACCGAAGAAACAATATAGCCAGCAGTGGTCTAAATAGCGTTGCTAAATCTTACTTCGAGTATTACCAAGGTTTTTTAAATGGCTTATCAATCAATGAAGCAATGGCAATTAGTGAGCAAGAAAAAACGGGGAATCTAATAACCAAAGAATCGTATTTAATTAGTGAATTTTGGGAAAAAACAGACGAAGGCTACGAAGCTAGTTTTTATGCGAGTGAAATACAAAATAGCGTTTACGAACCAAAGCAGGTAAATCGTACCGACCCACTTTACTTTGACTACCCCAATATAATTAACACCACAATAAAACTACATTTTGCAGAAAAAGGTTGGGGATTTGATAGCGATCAAGAAGAAATTGACAACGACTACTTCAATCTAAAAACAACTACTGAATTTAATGATAATGTTTTAACACTGAGCTATAACTATTACGCAAAACAAGATCATATTAAAGCGGATCAAATAGATGATTATTTAGCACAGCGTAAAAAGTTAATATCAGCAACCCATTACCCTATTCTAAAATATGCAAAGGCGAGCGAAACGCCTCAAACAACAGCTGATGTGCTAGATAGCTTTGGTTATAGCTGGCTTAAATATGTGTTGGCTGGCTATATTTTAGTGCTCATATTCTTCTTCGCCGATTGGCGATTAGAGTCAGCAAAAAAAGTTAAATTTGAAGATAGTCCATTTTATGCTGTATCTGTAAGTAAGTTTATTATTTACAGTATTTTAAGTTTAGGCATATTTGTTAACTACTGGAGTTATCGTAACTTTAAGGCCATTAAAGAGCGCGATAACTCAAGTATTATGCCTATTGCTCGAGGTATATTTGCATTTTTATGGTATTACCCTTTGTATCTCGCACTTGCACAGCACAGCCAACAACAGTTAAACAAAAATAGAGTAATGCCTAACTGGACTGCCTTAACACTCTGGCTAATGGTACTTGCCAGCGCCTTTGCTTATCGTATGGACGAATACGCAACCATAGTGATTTGTATAATGCCATTTTTATGGTTGCCCCTAGTTAGTTACATTGAGCAAACCGATATAAGTAAAGAAGCCCTACATTACAACTCATACTGGCGAATTAGACAGTATTTAATCTCGCTTGCGTTTGCACCTCTATTATTTTTAGGCGTACTTCAAGAAGTAAATATTTTACCCAATGCTGCAATTATAAAAGGCGATAGTTTATGGCCTTACCAAGTACACTTTTTAAAACGTAATCGCCTAACACCTGAAAACGAAGAAATACTTTATTTTTATAGCGATGCAATGTTTGATTACCGAGAAGACGGTAACGGAATAACCGAGAACTATATTTTTAGTTACTACAAAAACGATGACGGTAAGCTTGAATCAGATCTTAGTCACTTTAAAGACATAGAAAAAATAGAAACCACATACGGTAAAACCAAACTTGATAACACAAGCATTAAAGTAATAAAAACTGACGGTAGTGATTTCTTGCTCATTGTAGGGCGTCTAAACAAGCAGGATAAAGTACTAGTAGAGCAGATTAATTTACGTATAACAGCAAATAAAGTGCGTTAGTGGCTTAAAATATCCAGTTAAGTACGAATATTTTTAGCCATAAATTAAAGGCTGTTGATCTTTAGGGGCTAAGGTTTTACAAGCAATGCTTTTATAATAAAAATCCATATCAAATTATTTAATAAGTATTAAGCATCTATTTTTTATTCTTAATTGTTCAACCAAAGTAAGTATTTTTATTAAATGTCAGTGCTAACTAGCCGATTTATATATGAATAAAAAACAAACTCAACAATAATAAGAATTATTTGCATTTAGATATTGACAGATAGTTAGATCTAACTGATAATCAATATCAACAAGACGGATTGCATACCACTTGTTAAGGAATGAATTGATTTGTTTCTCGACCCTGAAACAACGTGTGGCGCACGTAAACAGCTATGGTTACTTGTTATGAACCGCAACGCCCCTTGATGTTGATGATGAGTAACCGCCCTACTATTTTACTTGCTACATTGCTCATATCGGTGACGGTAGATATGAAACTAAAAAAGCCCTTACGGGCTTTTTTTATGTCTGTAATTTAGTTGGTTAAATTAAACTAAATCAATTAACGACGGTTTTTACGTGCGCGTGCTCGGCGTTGTTTTTTCTCTTCTTCTTTAGCTGCCTTTTTAGCTTCTGCTGCAGCGCGTAAACCAGCAACCATTACTTCTTCTTCCTCACGCATTTGCGGAGTTTCCATAGTAATACGGCCAATGATACCGTCGCGTAATTCGTTGATTAGTATTTCAGACATTTTATATGTGTCTATTTGATTACCACCACGAATACAGCCGCGTTTTTTCCCCGCCATTTCAACAAATTCCCAATCACTTTGTGGTAATTCATCTATTTTATAACGCGCTTTTAATAACTCAGGGTATGCACGCAATAGGTACTCAGCTGTGTAACTTGCTACTTCTTCATACTCAAGTGCTGTATCACGAATGGCACCGGTGGCGCCTAAGCGATAACCTGAGTTTTCGTTTTCTACTTTTGGCCACAACATACCTGGCGTATCGTAAAGCATAATACCGTCTTCAAGCTTAATGCGTTGTTGCGCTTTAGTAACAGCAGGCTCATTACCTGTTTTTGCAACTATACGCCCAGCCAATACATTAATTAACGTAGATTTACCCACGTTAGGAATACCCATGATCATGGCTTTAATTTGCTTATCTGCACCCACTTTATGCGGCACTAGCTTTTTACAAAGCTCATTAATACGGTGTACTTCAGCTGCTTTATCATGCCCAAAAGAAATCGCTTTAACACCGTTTTCTTGCTCAAAATAATCTTTCCAGATTTGAGTCATTTTAGGATCAGCTAAATCAGCTTTGTTCAAAATTTTGATGACCGGCTTACCTTCACGCAAGGTTGCCACCATCGGGTTTTCACTACTGTAGGGAATGCGCGCATCAAGCACTTCAATGATCACATCCATTTGTGGCATTATTTCTTTAATTTCATTGCGGGCTTTATTCATGTGCCCAGGGAACCACTGGATAGCCATTTTTAACTCCTAACGTATAATTAACCGCTATTTTAACTGGCAATTCATTTAATTGCGCTATACTGGCGCAAATTTTTTCAGATTAGTTGTTATGGCTCTTAAATCCACCATTATGAAAGTGCAGTTATCGCTTAGCGATATGGACCGCCACGTTTATCAAGATTTTAATTTAACCTTGGCTCAACACCCATCAGAAACCGACCAACGGTTGATGATTCGCTTACTCGCTTTTGCGCTAAATAGCTGTGATGGTTTAGAATTTACTAAAGGATTAAGTGCTGATGATGAGCCTGAACTTTGGCATGTAAGCTATAGTGAAGAAATAGAACTATGGGTTGAACTTGGCTTACCAGATGAGAAACGCCTTAAAAAAGCCTGTAATAAATCTAAAAAAGTGGTGCTGTATACTTATGGTGAAAACAATCAAGCAATTTGGTGGCAAAAACATCAACCTAAATTATATGAATTTAAAAATCTAAGTATTTTTAGCCTTGATTACGCAGCAACACAAGCACTTGCTGCTTTGGTTGATCGTGGAATTAAGCTCGCCATTACCATTCAAGATGGTGAAGTATGGGTAAATACCGATACAACCAATATTGAAATAAAACCGCTAAAGTTAATGTAATTACGGTAGTTATACCAATTGCATTAAATTAGTTATGTATTATAGCGACAAATAAATAAGTCGATAACAAGGCGAAAATTATGACATATAGTTGTTTTATATAAATAATTTTTAACGCAGGTAGCGGATTATTTAATACGCTAGGATGATCATGTTTTTAATAAAATTGGTATTAGGGAGCATATGAAAGTTAAACACGTTATTGTTTTACATGGCTTGTATATGTCTGGCTTTGTTATGCGCCCACTTTGTTCACGACTTGAAGAATCGGGTATGACGGTATTAAACATTACCTATAATACGCTCGACCCTCACCGCGATACCATATTTGCACAAATTGATGAGTGTATTTCTAACGAACCTGCAGCGCTTGTATGCCACTCAATGGGAGGGCTTATTGCACGTGCTTACCTAGAGGCAAACTCTCCTGCTAGCCAGAATATTACGAAGGTAATTACACTGGGTACTCCACATAAAGGCAGCCATATAGCGCAAAAAATGAAGCAAAAAGGGTTTGAATCATTTTTAAAAAATAGTGTTGAGTTTTTGCTTACTAAAAATGGTAATTGGCCTTTTAAAGCTAAGCTTTATAGTATCGCAGGCGATTTACCTATTGGGCTTATGCCTTTAATAGTCAAAGGTAGCAAATCAGATGGCACCGTATTACTAGATGAAACCAAACTTAAAGGTATGGCCGAACACAAAGTGTTTCATTTAAGCCATACCAGTATGATTTACTCGCGCCAAGTACTCGATTACATTTTAAAGTGCTTAAACGAGAAAGATTAATCCTCAGCATTGGCTGCTATTTTATAACTAATTAAAAATATCACAGCCAGTATCAACGGAATGGGCGCCGCAATGTAACCAAAAATATCTGAGTTCGCAAAGCTTGCTCCTGCTAAGTGCGCGACTAGCCCAAGCACAAATGCGATGACTGCAATTCCTACCACGATTAACTCTGCTTTATTTTGTTTCGCTGTTTTTGCATGCATGTTATCTCTCCTAATTATTTCAACAACATTATTATGCGCCGTTAGGGTGGATGATTTTTGACCTACATCAATAAAAAAATAGCTAAGTTATTACCTTGAATAAAGTTTGTTTTAGATCATGATTTATATACTTCTGGGTTTTATTTATTTTTGAGGGGTAGTATTTTTATTAATCAGTCCCATTTCTATTAATAGTCTAAAGTGAATACAGGTATCAAAAACAGCTAATAGGTTAAAACTATTAACTAGATACATTTAAACGATTTTACTAATTTATCGAAATTAGTAATACTTATCACAAGTTCACAAACAAACGGTTATTCAGGAGCAAGTTATGTCACATGTAAACGCAATTGGTCTAAACAGCGCAAAAAGCGAAGACATCATAAAGTCACTCAATACATTATTGAGTAGCTACCAGATTCAATACATGAATGCGCGTGGTTTTCACTGGAATATTAAAGGCCGTAACTTTTTTGAACTACACGTTAAGTTTGAAGAAATTTATAACTTGCTACTTCTAAAAGTAGACGAAGTTGCAGAACGTATTTTAACGTTAGATGGCGCACCACTACATGCATTTTCTGATTACCTTGAAGTAAGTAAAATTAAAGAAGCTAAAGGTATTAGTGATGGTGTTACAGCCGTAGAAAACCTACTTGCTGGTTACAGTACATTAATTCACATGCAGCGTGATATTTTAAGCCAAGCTGGTGATGCAGACGATGAAGGTACAGCCTCACTAATGAGCGATTACATCTCAGAGCAAGAGAAACTGGTTTGGATGCTAAAGGCTTACTTAGACTAAACCAGCAAAAAAAAGCCCTCAATGAAGAGGGCCACAAATAGGGATAAATCGTTAAATAATCAAGCGATTCGGTTACTATATTAGCCTCCTCCCAATACTAAACAACGCCCCTGTTACCAGTGGCGTTGTTTTTGGTTTAAGTGGGTAGAATGCTCATATATTGGGATAAACAATGTATAAGCATTACTACTACATTATTTTTCCCCATGAAAAAGCCCCAGCAATACTGAGGCTTTGTGAACGTTACGAATTAAGTAACTATATTAGTGTCGTTATTGTTGGTTAGAATTTACTTCTAAAACCTATGTAGAATGATTGACCAATTGGGTCATACGTACCTGCATCTGTTTCAGTACCAGTACTTGAACCGCTCACACCCGATAAAATGCGTGGTGGCTCTTTATCAAATAAGTTACTTGCACCAGCGTAAAGCTCTGTTAAATCGTTGATATGGTAACTTGCTTGAACATCATGATACGTTACTGAACCAATCCCTACTCCACCTGGAGCAATACCAAAACCACTTAAGAATTGATCATCAAAGTCTGCAGCGCCAATGTAAGTTAAGCTCCAGTTAAAATCAAAATCGTTAAGTTTATAACCAAAGTTCCAGTTAGCTTTATGCTCTGATGCACCAATTTCTCCAGCAAACTCATCTTTATCAGCGCCTGGAAGTGGAATGCTATAACCATCGATTAGGTAAGTATAAGCAAGGCGAGTTCTAAACGCACCTGGACCAATATCAGTAGAGTACGTTAGTGTTAAATCAACACCTTCTGTACCTAAACCACCACTGTTAGATACACCACTGTCGATAAATTCTAGTGAACCAGCACTATTATTACCTGATGGCGCACTACGACGAGTTACAAAGTCACAAAAGCTTTTATCGCCGCCGCCATAACATTGGTCAAGAATAAACTGACGAGGTGTTGATACTATTGCATCTGTAATTTCGATATCAAAGTAATCAAGCGTAATGTCTAGTCCTGAAATTAGGTTTTCTGGTGTAAATACTAAACCTACTGTTACAGAGTCACCAACTTCTTCTTTTAAATCTTGGTTGCCACGGTTAAAGCCACTAATACCTTGTAAGTCAGACTGGTTAAGCGTGAACTCACCATTTGTAGCGATATTAGTTGTAACACCACCATCTGTACGACAAGCATCACCAGCAGCACCACCGCCACTATTAGTAACACCTAAACATGGATCGTTTAAACCACTTGGGAACGTTTGTGAAGGCGGAGAAAATAGTTCATCGATATTTGGAGCACGCGTTGAACGAGCACGAGTAGCACGTAAACGTAAGCTATCCATTACTTCCCAATCAACACCCACATTCCAACTTTCGGTGTTACCGACTGTTGAATAATCAGATAAACGAACTGCTGCATTCATCGTTACAGTATCAAGTACTGGGATGTTTGCTTCTACATAGTACTCTGTTACGTCAAACGAGCCTTCTGTTGCTGGGATTGCATTACCTGCATTAAGACCGGCTTGCTGTAGTGCATCAAATTCACTGCGTGAAAATTCTTCGCGGTATTCAAAACCAGCAGCAATGCCTACAACACCCGCTGGTAGTTCAAATAAATCACCTGAGATATTACCACCAATGATTTCTTGCTCAACCGATGTTGAAAGTGAGCTAGGTGCACTTACAAAATCAATAGCACCTTGTGATAGCGAATTGAAACCGTAAATGTCTACCGGCGCACAGTTAAAGCCACGTGCTGTCGCATCGATACAAATAGCCTCATCAGTAATACCATCGCCATCTAAATCTTGGCTATCGATAACAGCTTCTAAACCTTGACGAAAGCTTTGTACGTTAACTAAACCACCAGAAACTTGCTGCTCTTTTGTTTTACCGTATACATAGTAAGTATCGTAGAACCAACCATCTGCTATTTCACCTTGAAAGCCTAGTGCTAAACGGAATGTATCACGCTCAGCTCGTGCTCCACGGTTACCGATATCACTTAAGCGCTTTGCAAAAAAGATATCACGCATACCATCACCATCGGTGTCGGTTGCTGCGTTATATATATCATCAGGTACAAATGCGTTACGCAATATTTCTCCGTTTACATTAAATTCAATTGGTACTTGGCCATTTGCATAGATGTCGTCAGAGGCAAAAGGAAATGGCTCTAATTCAGAAACGGTTGTTGTTGCAGCGTAAGTACCTTCATAAAAAAAGCTATGCTTGTCGCTTAGCTCGTAGCTACCATTTGAGGCAAATAAGTAACGTTCTGTAGGTATCGCTATCGTACGTACGCCACTTCGGTTAAAACCATTTGCAGCTACGCCATCGCCACCGTTAGTACTAAACGAGTTTTGTAGGGTGTTTGCATCATTAAACGTAAATGTTTCATCCCCAGCGCTAAAGCGACCCTGTGGCGGAAATGAAGATAAAAATGGGCTTACAGCATCAAATACAGAACCTGGGTTTGCTACTGGATCATCTTCAAAGAAGATACCTGAAAATTGGTCTACTGCCGAGCGGTCACGGTCACGTGAAAAAACAGCACCTTGATCAGAATACCCAAGATGGAACATCGCGTGCCCTTTCCCATCTGAGCTTGATAAGCCTGAGGTAAAGTTAAATTGGCGTGATTCATCATCGCCTTCGCTTGATTCACCATATTGGCCTTCGAATTCAATACCTTCAAAATCATCTTTTAGTACAAAGTTAACTACACCAGCAACAGCGTCAGAACCATAAACAGATGAAGCACCACCTGTCATAATTTCAACACGTTCGATGAATTGACTCGGAATAGTATTTAAATCGACAGCAGAGCTACCTGGTACACCTGATACATAACGACGACCATTCACTAAAACCAATGTGCGGTTAGAGCCTAAATTACGTAAATCAACAGTAGCAACACCCGCACTTGCGGTATTAAAGTTTGAGTTAGTTCGGCTAATAGCTGGTGTACCAAATGCAGGGTTCTCTAATAATAAGTCTTGAATATTTAACGACCCTGATGCATCAATAGCAGCACTATCTACAACTTGAATAGGAGCAGATGACATTGCCTCAGCTGAACGAATTCGAGAACCTGTAACTTGTACACGTTCTATTTTAGTAATTTCGTCATCTTCTGCAGCCACACCTTGAAATGAAATGCTTGCAAGTATTGCGCTGCTTAGCGCAACTGTTAACGACGATTTTTTAAATAATCGCGCGCTACCTTTGTTAGTTAATGTCATATAATCCCCCTGAATTGTTATTTTTGTAACTAAATGGTTACTTCGCGGATTACAGTAAGGGGATTTATTTAAACACTCTACGGGCATTATTTATGAGGCGTAGTCTTTGGTACGAATAGCTGGTTTTATGGGATGAATTAGTACGTCACAATTATTTTATAAATATATTGTACTTTTCATAACAGTTTTTCCGCTAAGCACGGTCTTTATTATTATATACAGCAAGAGATATAAAATAATGATCGCTTCTTTTCATGCATTAACTTTTGTTAGTAACACTAAGTTTGCAACATTTTTAACAAAGCGCGTGCAAGATCACCGGCACTTTGAATCTCAATCTTTTCTTCAAACAAATAGATTAGATCAAATAGACACTGATCAATACAATGTACTGTTTTACGAACTAACCAACCTAGCTGACCCTATGCAAATAGTGCATTTAACAGAGCTTGCTAAAAAGCTGAAGTTAGTCATTATTGCCCAATCGGGACATTTTGCGAGTTTTGCCTTTGAAGTTGGCGCTGTTGATTTTTTAATATTAGATTCAACTGCATCACGTATTGATAAGTGCTTTGATAAGCTGATTCACCTTTGCCCGATTGCAAGTGCGGCCGAACGCCAATACCAGCAAAGCACACAAGCTGAAAAGCCATCATCACACATTGTGGTTAAAGATGTCGGTAAGGTAAGGCTAATTGATATCAATGATATTATTTGGATAAATGGCGCGGGCAACTATGTAGAGCTGCATTTTACCCAAGGTAATACGCCGGTACTACATCGCGAAACCATGAAAAATATTGAACAACAACTAGAACCAGAAGGGTTTGTTCGCATTCATCGCTCTACGCTGGTAAGAAAACAAGCTATTTGCGAACTGATGCCTACTGACAGTGGCGATTATAGAGTAAGACTGAAAAACGATATGTGTTTAAACCTTTCACGGCGCTATAAAGGGTGTTTAGAGAGTATTATAAGCCCTCTTCAATAGCGGTTTATAATACTCATATTAATTACCAGTTCTGTTTTATATAACTGTCATTTGGGTGCACTAATAAATAGCTTTCGGTATCTTTATAAAAATTAACTTCTACATCGCTATTTTTCCATACTTTTTCAAACATATTTTTAGCTATGATATTAATGTTTATATAATCAACTCGTTGATAGCCACGTTCTTTTACACCGGCAAAATAGGCCTCTAATGAATCGAGGCCATCCAAAGTTAACAGCTCAAACTCTTTTAAATTAACAACCACAAACTTAATCGTATTTTCAGGGTGAGTGCTCAACTCCTGAACAACTCCATTAGTTAACAGCGTAATGCCTTCATTATTAAAGCTCCCTTTCAATTCTAAATACATCTGAGGGGGCTGTGAACAAATTTGAAATTCACCATGTGCACCAAACATATATCGCCTTACATATATCAACTTCTATATATAGGATAATACAATTTTCCGATTTTGCAGTTAATTTAATAAAGCAATAAAAAAGGCCATTTCGAGTGCTTTTTCCTCTAAACTTTTAAAGCGACCTGATGCACCGCCGTGCCCTGCATCCATATCGGTTTTAAATACTAAAATATTACTGTCAGTCTTAAGTTCACGCATTTTTGCAACCCACTTCATAGGCTCCCAATACTGCACTTGTGAGTCATGAAGACCGGTAGTAACGAGTATGTTCGGATAGTTTTGGGCGCGAATATTGTCATACGGCGAGTAAGCTTCAATTACATCATAAAACTGAGGCTCATTTGGATTACCCCATTCATCATATTCATTTGTTGTGAGCGGAATACTTTCATCAAGCATCGTGGTTAATACGTCTAAAAATGGTACATGACAGCCAACACCGCAATATAACTCTGGTGCTTGGTTTACAACCGCCCCCATTAATAAACCACCAGCACTGCCGCCTGAGGCAAACACCTTGCTGCTATCACAATAGCCTTGTGCAACAAGCGCTTTTGTCACATCAATAAAGTCACTAAAGCTATTTTGTTTATGCTCTTTTTTACCTTGCTCGTACCACTCGCGGCCTAGCATTTCAGAGCCTCGAACATGTGCTATTACATAAACAAAACCACGATCGAGCAAGCTCAGCGATGAACTTGAAAAACTTGGATCAATCGTATAGCCATACGCACCATAACCGTATTGAAATAACGGATTTGAGCCATCTTTTTTAAAGCTGTCTTTTCGATAAACAACTGATACGGGTACTTTAACTCCGTCGCGAGCAGTTACCATTAATCGCTCAGACTGATAGTCATCGGCATTAAAACTACCGAGTACTTTTTGCTGTTTAAGTAGTGTTTTTTCGCCAGTTGCTAAATCAACATCATATAAAGAACCTGGTGTTGTTAAACTTGAGTAATAAATACGCGCAGTGCCTGTGTCTGGCTCTGGGTTCATTGCTATTGCAGCATAATAACAAGGATCGGCAAACTCAAGTGCCATACGATCCCCTTGCCTATTAACAACTACAAATCGAGCTTGCCCTTGCTCGCGTTCACTCAATACTAAAAAGTCATTAAATAACTCTACACCTTCAAGCAGTACATTCTCTCTGTGAGCTGTATGCTCAACCCATTGTGTTTTATCAGCAATTGTTTCGTTTGTTGCCGTCATTAATCTAAAGTTTTTAGCTTGCCAGTTAGTCACAATATAAAATGTGTCACCTAGCTTATCTACGTCAAACTCGTGGCCATCTTCACGCGGCATTAATGCTTTAAATTCGCCAGTGGGCTTATTAGCATCAAGCACCCATGTATCGTTGGTCTCTGTCGATGCTAAATCAATAATAATTAAGCTTTCATCGCGGCTTTTACCAAGTCCCATAAAAAAGCTGCTGTCTTGCTCTTCGTAGACCATTACGTCTTGGCTTTGCTCGCTGCCAAGCTCATGCCTAAATACTTGGTATCCTAATAGCGTTTTTAAATCTTTTTTTACATAAAAAACAGTTTTATTGTCGTTAGCCCAAACAACTTGTCCTTCTGTATTTTCAAGCACATCAGGAAGCATTTCACCGGTCGCTAAGCTTTTAAAGCGAACATTATAAATACGACGACCTTCAGTATCTTCAGAGTAAGCCATAAGCTGCTCGCATGGGCTTAGTGCGACTTCGCCCAGCTCAAAAAACTCAAATCCTTCAGCTAATACATTAACATCGAGTAAAAGCTCTTTATTATCGGCCTTTATGCTCGTACTTCTATAGTGACGCGAGTATTCATCATCACCACGAACTTCTGAGTGATACCAGTATTTCCCGTCTTTAACGGGTACCGAATTATCATCTTTTACAATGCGTGCTTTTAACTCTTCAAAAAGTGTATTTTGTAGTGGCTTCATAGCAGCTAACTGTTCATCGCAGTACGCATTTTCAGCATGTAAATGCGCAAGTACTTGCTCATCCTGGCGATCGTCATCACGCATCCAATAGTAATTATCGGTACGTATCTTATTATGAGTACTTAATGTATGGGCTTGCTGTTTAGCAATCGGGAAATTAGGTAATAAACTTAAAGAGTAGACAGGACGAGACACAACAAAACCAATTAAAAAAATAATGTGATTTGCAGTTTATCATAAAAATAAAAAAGCCCATCCAATAGTTGGATGGGCTAAAACGGTAAACGCTTCATTACTAAAACCGCTATACCTTTGGGAAGATAATTTAAGCTTTATATTTGCTGCCAAGCCATAGCCCAGCTTTGCCCTACACCGGGTTCGAACATAGACTTATTATCGTCATTCGTGCGGCAAAACTCATTAAATGGCCAAGGCCTGCATTGATATACATGCCCAGTTTTTGGCTGCAATACCTTTGTACCCGCATTATAGTTTTCACAATTTTCAGGGTACACGTAATCATAAGTATCAAGGTTCTTAACAACACGCTCATCGCATTTTGCAATACAATGAAAATCGACGTGTGCTTTACATATACCACTGCTTTGCAAAGCAAAAATTTCATTATTTCTATAGGCTACAATTAAACCCTGTTCGGTCATTTTACCTGCGCTAACCAGAGGAACATGCACATTAATATGCTCGGCAACTAAACGTGGCCATGCGTGAGGCTCACCTTGCTCAAGCGAGGTGATCTTGTAATCAAATGATAAACTAACCAGCTCTCCTTGCATGTCGTAAAAGGTTACACTCACCACATCACCAATAAATAATTGGGTATGATGATTTAAGCAACCTATTGTTGACCACTTTCCACAGGCCAACGACGTATGCATAAACACGGCAACACCTTAAGAGTTACAAAATCTTATCCATACACTATGGATACACAAAAAATACACTGAGGGCAAGTGATACATAACAACACGTTATGCAGTAGTCCCGCTACCATAGCTTTTAAAAAGCCTTAGACCGGAAACTTTGCGTCCTAACCTTTCGGCTAGTTTGCCAGCAATGCGGCGATTATAATTCGACCCCGCATAACAATCAAACAAAAGAATGTAACCAAAAACAAAAACCAACCCTTTAAGGTTGGTTTAATGTGTTTTTAACTAAACAAATAAGTTAAAGGCTCTTTCGCCCACGTAAATACCAGCAACACCAATAAAGATATAAATATTAACCACGCAGGCCAAGACGCTTTAGTTACTTTAGCCTCAGAGTCATCCGCTTTTAACTCTTTTGAGCCTGTGATCATCGCCTTAACTAGCGGTTTGCCTTTTATTCTATAAATGATAATAGCCAATACGTGCAAGCCAATAGCATAAAGTAAAATGTCAAAATTCAGCTCATGTAGCCAATTGGCAAAATCAATCGTATCGCTAGACACATATTGAGCAAGCGGCCCGTCAGTTAAAATACCATCACTGCTCATTAAGCCACTTACAAGTTGCGTTATGATCAATATAAAAAAAACTATCACCATACAGCTGCCGGGTGCTGAATGGCCTAACGATTCGCTTGGTGTTTTTAGCGCCTTTAAAATAGCACGAGGAGAGTGCAGTAACCCACTTAATCTCGCGGTTTTACTACCAATAACACCCCATATTAAACGTGTTACTATAAGTGCTAAAGTAAAAAAACCAGCGACAAAGTGAAGCTCAATCATGCCCTCTTCAATACTAAAATAAAGCACTGCAATACTTACAACCAAAAACCAATGAAAGCATCTAATAAACCCATCCCACACTTTTAACGTCGTCATTGTGTCTATCCTTAAAAAAACAATATTATTTAATTTGTTAACTACTTTAACATCATAATATTAAGGTATCCTTATGATCCATTCTACAAGCCGTGAGAGTAAATATCATGCAACCAGTTAAAAAAGCTATTTTAAAAGGCTTTTTAGATATGCTACCACTGTGTTTAGCCGTTGTTCCTTGGGGTATTTTATGCGGCTCTTTAGCGATTCAAAATGGTTTTAGCGCCTTTGAAACCCAAGCAATGTCGTTATTAGTATTTGCAGGCTCTGCACAGCTTGTTGCGATTGAACTTATGGCGGGCAACACACCATTGCTCACAATTTTATTCACAACATTTATTATTAGCTCTCGGCATTTTTTATACGGGTTAGCCGTGCGTCATAAGGTGATTGATCAACCTATGCGTTGGCGCTTACCAGTAAGTTTTGTTTTAACCGACGAGCTGTTTGCGTTTTCTCATCATCGAAGAGCATATAGAACAAAAACACGCTTAATATACGCATTAAGCGCTGGTTTTAGCTTTTATATTGCATGGAATATTTGGACGTTAATTGGCATTGTAGCGGGCACAATGCTGCCCGACCTAACTAATTTAGGGCTCGACTTTGCGATTGCTGCCACGTTTATCGCGTTAGTTATTCCGGGAATCAAAAATTTGGCCTCACTCGTTACGGTAATTGTAGCAGGCGTTAGCGCAACGCTTTTAAAAAGTACCGGATTTGAGTTATGGCTTGTTTGCTCAGCGCTGCTGGCAATGGCCGCAGGTTATAGCACAGCAAGGCTAACCGCTAAAAAGGAAGCAACGCCATGATGACAACTATTTTACTCATGGCGTGTATTACATTTTTTACGCGTTATTTATTTTTACACCGCGCTTTACCGTTTAAAGTAGGTCCTAAAATGCAGCAATTTTTAAGCTTTAGCGCACCTGCGGTGCTTACAGCAATTTGGGTGCCTATCGTGTTTTTGAATGAAGATGGCATTAACTTAGACTGGCAAAACCCTTATTTAAGCGCAGCAATAGTCGCCATCATTGTTGCCTATAAAACACATAATATTTATTACACAACACTTGCCGGTATGGGGCTATTTTTAATATTAAATTAGAGCACTCTTTGTACTTTATGAAATACTGTACTCAGGTTAAAATACCAATAACAATAATAAAAAAGACGCCAATATGCACAAATTCCATCAATTAAGCGCAACAAGCTTGCAGGGTCAACCTATTAACTTTAGTGATTTTGAAGGTAGGGTTGTGCTTATTGTTAATACCGCAAGTAAATGTGGATTTACCTACCAATACGAGTCGCTTCAAGCTTTGCATAATAAATATGCTAGCCAAGGTTTAGTTATTTTAGGGTTTCCGTGTAATCAATTTGGTCAGCAAGAACCCGGCGACGCTACACAAATAGAGCAAGGGTGTTTAATTAATTTTGGTGTGAGTTTTTTAATGGCGGCCAAAGTAGATGTAAACGGTAAGCATGCTCACCCAGTCTTTCGTTTTTTAAAATCGGCTTTACCTGGTTTTTTAACACGTAAAATAAAGTGGAATTTTACTAAATTTTTAATTGCCGCAGATGGCACGCCAATTAAACGTTATGCACCTTTTACTAAACCAGAAAAGCTAGAACTTACAATTCAAAAAGCTTTGGCACAAACTAAAAATGCGCTTTAAAAAGTAATAAAGAGGCGCAAGGCCTCTTTATTGCCAATACTACTGAAACTTAAACATACGCATAACTGCACATTTAAACTCTCAATATTAATTGGTATTTTATTTATACTAGTGAAATTTAATCGGTGTAATCGCTTAAATCATCTTCGCCTAGATTTTTACGCAAGCGTTTTTGCTCAAGGTAGTCTTCCAACTTCTTTTTAACCTTTTGCTTGTTCTTATCGTGTTGATTACGGCCGAGCATTTCGTACTCGTCTTCAACAAAATCGTCATCTAGCGCATCGTAACTAAATGTCTTACCCACAACCCACTCCATAAAGTGTTTGAGACCAACCAAGGATTTTATTATCGCAATAGTCGGTAAAATTAAAATGTTTAACGTCAAAATGCTGTGCAAATTAACATCAAAATAAAGCCACGTGACTACTGTAAATAGTCTTCATGTCAGTAATGTGAATAAATAGCGCTAAATTTGAATTGAGGAAAGTGAGAGTTTTTTATCGTATCGATAAATAAAATTTATTAATTTTTATTAGTTAGCCAATTTGACTAAAAAATAGTTATTTATTAATTAATTTCATTTACTAAAAAACAAACAAAAACAGTTAAGCATATGTTTTATATTAAAAAATAAAACTGGCATCAAACTTGTTATTAATTAATCGTCATCAACAAAAAGTAGAGAACAAACATGAAAAAATTACTATTAGTTAGCGCATTAATTTGCTCACCAGCCGCTATGGCTCATAACGATAACGATTCTGCAATTTCATTTAGTAATGATGAATGTAACGTCGAATTTAAAAATGATGTGCGCATTAAGCCAAACGAATTGGAAATTTTTACCGCCAACAATAAAACCATGCAGTTTAATACCCATGGTGACTTAACCGTAAATGGCGAACTTGTAGCGCTGAATAGTTCGCAGCGCGACGCGCTAACCAAGTACTCTGATAGCTTACGCACTCAATTACCTGAAGTAGCTAATATAGCGCTTGAGGGTGTTAAAATTGCCGGAGTAGCATTAGAAGAAGTAGGCAATGCATTTAATATTGACGGTCTTGATAATATGTCTGAGCTTATGGATGACATTAAAATCGAAGTAGAAAACACATTTTACCAGCAAGGTACATTTGTGATGGGCCAACAAAGTTTTAATCAATTTGGCGAAAACTTTGAACAACAATTTGAGCAGCAGATAGAAACAGCGGTTGAATCAGCAGTAATGCAATCAATGGGCAGTATTTTAGTTGCTTTAGGTTCTGAGTTACTTGGTTCAGGCGGTGATATGGATGCCTTTGAACAACGTATGGAAAATATGGGTGCACAAATAGAAGAAAAAGTAGAGCTACATGCAAGCGCACTTGAAGAACGTGCCAACTCTTTATGTGGAAACTTTGCTGATATTGCAAAACAAGAAGAGCAATTAGTAATGCAAGTGCCTGAGCTTGAAGGTTACCAGTTATTTAGCTTTAAACAAAATTAGTACAGCAAACGTTATTTAACATCCCTTTGGCAGCACTTAAGTTTACTTAAATGCTGCTTTTTTGTGTTTCGCAAACTTATACCAACCTGCATAAATCTTTGAGCAATTTAACGAATTAAATTGCACTATAACGTCGTTAAAAATTTTTTATTTAGAACAACTCGATACAAAAACTTTTGCCTAGTTCTAGCGTAATTTTCTTAACGTTAAATAGACCCCATATATAAGCAGATTGGTATTACTTTTTAGCTAATAAAGTAAGCTTACCCAATGTAACTATTGCTTGCTCAATTTGCGCGTTCCATTGCACACCATAACTTAATCTTACGCAGCTTTTATATTTATTAGAGGCCGAAAAAACAAGCCCAGGGGTAATACTAATACCAACCTCAAGCGCAAGTAAAAACAATGTTTGGCTATCGTACTCGCCTCCTAAATCTAGCCACATAACGCAGCCTCCTTTTGGATCGCTTATACGTGTGTTTTTTGGCATAGCTTGTTGTAAGCACCATCGCATACGCTCTTTATTATCGCGCAAGCGTTGCCTAAGTACTTTTAAATTTCGGTCGTACTCACCACTGGCAATAAACTCAGATAACGTCCATTGGTTTATTAACGAAGCAGAGCAACTTAGTGCTCTTTTATATCGCCTTGCTTGCGTTGCAAATTTACCCGCAACGACCCAACCCACACGATAGCTCGGCGCTGCCGTTTTAGAAAAAGATGAGCAACTAATCACTAATCCTTTTTTAGAGTACGCTAAAGCAGGTGTGCCTCGTTTTGCCGTAAAATATAAATCGCCATATACGTCATCTTCAATAAGCACTACGTCATGACTTTCAAGTAGCTCCACCAGCTGCTGTCTGTTTGTATCAGGCATAAAGCTGCCCACAGGGTTACTAATTGCAGTCGAGAATAAACACGCTTTTATATCATGCTCATTTAAAGCGCGTTCCAAATCACTTAACCAAATACCATTATCTGGGCACAGTGGTATTTCGAGCGCTTTAAGCCCTAGGCTTTCTATTAACTCGATAATCCCGTGATAGCAAGGCGTCTCAATGGCAACTACATCGCCTGGCTTTGTCACACACTTAAGTGCAATAGCCATGGCTTCTTGCGCACCATTGGTGATCACAAGCTCGTCCATATTTATGCCAATACCAAAATCTAAATAGCGATGCACCAATTGCTTTTTCAGCGGTACAAACCCATCTGTTGGTCCATAGTTAATAGCTTTACTGCCCGCAATTGTCATTACACGGCGCATGTTTCTGGCGAGTGCTTTATCGGTGGGTGCAGCAGCAATTGGATTAGCGATACCAAAAGGAACTACATTAGCTTGATGAATCGCACTGTATACCTGCTCTATTAAGGCTTGTTTATTTACCACAACAGGTTCGCGACTTAATTTAACTCGCTTAGGTAAATTATGCGCCATGCTAACGACTTTTAAAAAATACCCTGATTTTTCACGTGCCTCTACTAACCCCTGATCTTCAAGTGTTTGATAAGCTTGCTTCACTGTCGGAATACTAATGTTTAAGTTATCTGCCATTTTACGCAGTGATGGAAGTTTTTCGCCAGGAAGTAAAACCTGCTGGGCGCTCATATCTCTGATCAACTGAATAACTTGCTGATATAGAAACTCATGCCCCTGGCTATTTTTTTGTCTTATCATCACGCATCCAAATCTGTATAGGTTACATTTTTACTTTTCTGTATATGGTAAGTATACAGACAGGTCTTAAAATAGCCATTCAATCGGGCTTTGGAGAGTAACCATGAAAAGTGCAGCGCTATACATTACAACCGTTTTAATTTGGGGTTCTACTTGGTTAGCCATCGAATTTCAGCTAGGTGATATTGCGGTAGAGCTATCGTTATTTTATCGCTTTGCTATTGCAGCGCTTTTAATGTGGTTATATGTAGCGTACAAAAAACCGGATATGCGCTTTTCATTAATCGATCATGGCTTTTTTGCTTTGTTGGCTATTTGTAATTTTGCCTTAAATTACTTAATGCTTTACTGGGCACAAAATTACTTAACCTCCGCTATGACCTCTATCGCCTTTTCACTATTGCTGGTTATGAACATAGTTAACACTCGACTATTTTTTGGTAAGCCTATCTCAAAACGAATTTATACCGGTGCCGCACTCGCTGTATTAGGTATTACGTGTCTGTTTTGGCCACAGTTACAGCAGTTCGACTTAAGTAATGGTGCATTGGTCGGGTTACTACTTGCCCTTGGTGGCACCTTTGTGGCTTCATTGGGCAACATGGTAAGCGTTCGTAATTCTCGTAAGCAAATTGGCGTATTGCAGGGCAATGCATGGGGCATGTTATATAGTGCTATAGGCTTAGCTTTATATGTATTAATGAACGATGTGCAATTTAGTTTAAACGCCCCAACTAGCTACTGGTTATCATTACTTTATTTATCAATATTTGGCACAGTAATCGCTTTTGGTTGTTACTTTGCACTACTAAAAAATATAGGCCCTGAAAAAGCCAGCTACGTTATTGTTTTATTCCCGTTAGTGGCAGTAACACTGAGTAGCTTTTTTGAAGGCTTTGAATGGCACGCAAATACCTTTGCAGGGTTTAGCTTAGTGCTATTAGGTAACGCCATTGTGCTTACCCCAACAAAACGAATTAACGCCTTTTTAGCTAATAGAGCAATAGCTAATAGAGCAATAGCTAAAAGTGGCTCCGTCCCCAGTTAGACGCGTTATTAACGCAACTAACGCAAAAGCGCCTACTTTACTGTAGGCGCTTTTTTATTGGTATATGAAAAAGTAAGGCTTGTCCATGCACACTAACAACTGCAGGAGTTTTACCTATCAGCTCACCATCTGCTTCAATTAATAGCCCTTCAGTATTTATGGAAGCTGTATTTAAGCGACTATAGGTAAGGTTTTTTATATACTCATGACGCTTAAAAAATAACTTAATAAAGCTTATTACATTATAAAAAAGCCCACCCGTTCGCATTTGATAACACTCAAGCTGACCATCAATTAAATCCGCTTTTGGCGCTATTTTTAGCCCGCCACCAAAGTACTTATGATTAGCAAATACAGTAATTAAATTTTGATACTGCCCAGCATCGTCATTAAACGTACCTTGTAACTGCTGAGCTTGATAATAAAATAGCTCTTTAATGCTCGTCCAACTGTAATCAAAAGATGAAAAATTAGCTTTATCGTTAATAGTTTTAATCACATGAGCATCAAATCCTACCCCTGCAATATTAATAAAATAGCGGCTATTAATTTTTCCTATATCAATGGCTGTCGGTGTATTAAATAATGCCTTTCGCCAATCATCTTCTTTGCAATTAAACCCTCTGGAGAAATCGTTACCTGTACCGCAAGGTAATAATGCTAACGAACAGCTGCTCCCTATTAGTGCATTAACCGCCAAGTTCAATGTACCATCGCCACCTAGTGCAACTACTTTGGGAAATTTACTCAGTAACAACCTTATTTGAGCGCAGTCATCGTCAAAGCTTCCCGTTGTAGTAAATATACAATAAGAAAAGCTGCGTTTTTTACAGATATTTTTAAGCCATGCCAATGATTTTTGGCTCTGTTTTTTGATACTTGGTTTAATAATTATAAGTAGTGACAAGCTTTTGTTTCCAGCAATGTATTTTAGAGTGAGATAACAAACGTTTAATTAAATTTTTTTAATCTGAATAAATAATCAAAAAACATTGTATAAAATGCATAAAAATAAATTAAAAAACCAAAAACCCCAACATCAAAGGGGTTAAAACCAACCGCCATATAAATAGCTATGCAAAAACAGTAATGCAACTTACTGAATCGCATATTAATAAAATCAATTCAGATTAGTTTAACTAATCCCTCAGGCTCAATTTTTATCGTTGTATTTTTAACCAAACAACGTGCAAAATGCACGCGATTTCAACAGATACAATCGGAGCAAAATAATGAAACCAATTAATACATTAAATCAAACAGCAGCAGCGCAAGTAGCCGTTAAACCAACTAACCGTAAAGCAAGAATGTTAGCTAAACTTAACACGATTGGTAAAAGACTAGCACTTAGCGGTGCAGCTCAATATAAATAATCACCCAACCATGATTATTTTTCGGTGCAGCGAACACTCAACCACTAAATGAAGTCACTTATTTAGCTCCCATTGTTTGCTGCAACCTATTTATTTTATTAAAAATTGCCTTAATTTCCCCTTATTTACAAAAAAAACCTCATTTACGTATATTTTTTAGGCAAACAGTCATTTTGCTATTTACACAGCGGTATCACCTAAGTATTATTCTGCGTCACGGAGAGATGGCAGAGTGGTCGAATGCACCGGTCTTGAAAACCGGCATGGGTTTATAGCCCATCTAGGGTTCAAATCCCTATCTCTCCACCATATTTTAATTGGTGGCTTTTTTTATTCCATCAATACAACCGGTTATGCGTTGGAGAGGTGTCCGAGTGGCCGAAGGAGCTCCCCTGCTAAGGGAGTATAGAGTTTGTAGCTCTATCGAGGGTTCGAATCCCTCCCTCTCCACCATACTTAATTTAAACCACTTAATTGTGGTTTTTTTGTGCCTAAAATTTAACACCGATACTAAATTGGGAGGGTGAGAATCCTCGACATGGTTCGACAAAATGTCTGGAATATTTTAGGCCGCTGCAAGCGTCGCGTAGCGATTGATTACATGGATGTAAGCAAGTCTATCCCTCCCTCTGGACCATACGTAATTTAAACCACTTGATTGTGGTTTTTTGTGCCTAAAATTTATAAAAACTAAACAAATTGTGCCTAGTAATAACTTAGGGCATTATTAACACAACTTTAGCCACTTTTAGGTTTAGCTATGATCCGGTTCATATTGCTATCATTTTGCGCGGCAGCACCATTTTTTACCTTGGCACAAAGTACAACAGTGTATAAGTGTGTAATTAAGGGCGTTCCTACTTTTAGCCAAACGCCTTGCGCTAAAGATGCACAAGTTATTACTCTAAAAGATATAAATGTAATTGAAGCATATAAAAGCTCTACGCCCGGTAAAGGTATTACCGATACCTCTGTTGATGACTACTTAGAGGTTCAGCAAATAGAGCGTGAAATAAAGCGCCTTGAGCTATCTATTGAACAAAGCCAAAAAGAATACGCAGCTAAAAAACAACAAATAGATTATATGACCCAAGATAAGGCCAATCGTTTAGGCGCTTCGTCTATTGCTGATGCTATCGCAACTAAAACAAATTCATTAAAACAAGCCTACGACGCATCAATTAGTCAAACGCAGCAAAAAATAGAGTCATTAAAGCAAAGAAAGCAGCAGCTTAGCCAAAACCCTTAAGCGCTCGTTTTACTATAGAAATAAATTGCGCAACGTCTTCTTGAGTATTATAAATATGTGGCGATACTCGTATTCCAAATTTGCGAGCATCTACACTGACTTTCGCTTTATTAAGCTCTGTAAGTACATGGTCTTGCTGCTTGTTAAAAAACAAAATAACAGTCCCGCTGCATTTATCACCACTCATAGGTGATGCAACATATTCGCTTAGTTGCTCATGAATAAGCGTAAGCATCGCTAAGTTATGCACCCTTACCTTGTGAGCTGTTAGCTCTGCAAAGTAGGCAATACTATTTGCGGCAATAATATAAGGCGCTACAGAAGGGGTGCCCCCCCAAAACTTAAGCGCACTGGCGTTATATTCAAAGTGGTTAATATCGAACTCAAATGGATTTTGATGCGAAAACCAACCCACATCTTTAGGCTCACAATACTCTATTTGATTTTTGTTAACCCATAAATAAGCTGCCCCTGGGCCACCACATAACCATTTAACGCTCGAGCCAATCATAAAGTCCGCATCGAGCACGCTTAAATCAAGCGGTATAACACCCGCTGACTGAGCAACATCAACTATTGATAAACTATTGGTAAATTTACTTATAGCTACAATATCGTACACAGGCGCCTGTACACCTGTATTTGAATATACATGACTTATAAAAACTAAATCGATGTCGGCGGTTATATAACGCTGCCAAACACTAATATCAGTTAGGTTTTCGTGCTCAGGTATAAATATGATTTGCGCGCACTTTGGCAACGCTTTTTGCATTGCAAAACCCATACTCGGAAAATCACTTTGCGCCATAAGCACTTTACAATTTTTTTGCTGTAGCCGTGGATGCGACATAAGCAACTTTGTTAAGCCACTTGATAAATTAACTTGAGGACAAAACTGCGAACTAGGCGCATTAAATAACTTACCAAGCGCGGTAGTAAATTGCTCAACTGCAGGCAGCCATTGTTGCCAAGGTTCTTTATTTGAGCTCTCCCACGGTAAAAAGTAGTGCTGTGCTAAATATTGCTGCATATTTTTAAGAGGACGCCCTACCGAGTGGTTTAATAAATAACAGCCATCTGCCATACAAAAATCATTTTTAAGCATGCTATTTAACCCATTCTTTAAGTGTATTTAGATCGTCAAAACGTGTTTTTATATCGTCGCGTTTGGCACTGGCTCGCCTATCTCTTAATTTTTCGAGCGAATCAAGTAACACATTAAGCGGCGGACCACTTGCTGTTACCTTGCTCATATGCTGCTGTTGCATATTTTTTGAAGGCTGAGCAATAAACTTTTCAACCAGTTGATTATGATGACCGACTGCGGTGTCCCCATGTAATTTACACACTTGAATAAATAACGTTGCGTGGCTTTTAAACCAATCTGTATTTTTATATGGCTCTGCTTGTAAAAAGTCATCCATAAAGCTTTGCATACGCATGGCTTCTCGCAGGATTTGTTGATCCTCTGGCATCATATATAAAAACTTATCCACCAGCATTTGCGAGTAACTAGGCTCGTTTGCACTACACAGCCCTAACAGCATATCAATCACGTTAATACCTGCAAAGTCACCAGCATTTGCCCCTCTGTAAACCTCTTTACCTACACGGTACGGTTTATAATAAGGGCGAACGCAGTTAAAAAAGCGATCTGTATCGAGCTCAGAATAAAGTGCATTGTTTGACTCAATTACATCTATAAGCGCTTGTTTAGCTACTTTTAATAACTCACCACACAAGGGATGTGAAATACCTAGCGGCAATATTTTTAATAAAGCATCACTTGCCCGTTTGTAGGCCAAAATACCTTGGGTGTTGTAATCAATAAATAGCTTTTCATCAGGTAAATTAGTAAATCGTTTATAAATACCGTTAAGTGCTTTGTTATGAGTAGTTAAGTGGGCGGTAGCAAAACGAGGGGTTACGCCAATGGATGCGCCTATATGCATAGCAAGCGCTGAGGCTTCTATTAGCGGTGAAGTAGTTTCTCTGCTTGGCTCAGTAATTTCATGGCGCCTACACGCTGCCATAAATAATCCTACGTTACCGAGTAAGTCAAAAGCGCTATCAAAGCCTTGATCTGTGTTTCCCTCGGCTAATAAATTGCTAATTAATACGTTGCCTTCTTTTTCTAATTGTTGCTTTAAGGCCTCGCCTACCCCTTCTACATTTGCTTTATCGGTTTGCTGCCAATAAAGCTGCTCTAATTCACTATTTAAAGTGACAAACTCAGTTCGTATCCAGTGATCGAAAATAGCGGTATGTGTGTTCATTGTTGTGCTCTATTATTTTTATAGTTAAATGCTAACAGAGTTCAATGAGGGTAAAACACCAAAAAAATTAGTAAAAACTGCAATACTTAGCAATAATCACTACAAATATAAAAATAATTAATAAAAGCCGACAACTATGTTAGATAAAAAAGACCAGCAATTACTCATTGCACTGCAAAGCCAAGCTCGTATGTCGGTTTCAGATTTAGCCAGCAGTATTAACCTATCGGATACACCTTGTTTAAGGCGTATAAAAAAGTTAGAGCAAGAAAACATTATTACCGGCTACCACGCCGCCATAAATCCCAAAGCACTTAATCTTAATGTATTGGTATATGCGTTTGTACGATTAAGCCAAAACTCGGTCAGTGCTGCAGAGCAATTTGAGCAACATGTAGAAAAATTACCACATGTATTAGAGTGTTGTGTAATATCAGGAAGCTATGATTATTTATTAAAAATCATTGCACATGATCTTGAGAGCTACGAAACGTTTGTGAAACATCAACTAGGTGGCTTAAGCTGTATCGCAAATATAGAATCAACAGTTGTGCTTAAACAATCATTTAGCAAAAAACAGTTACCTTTATAAAAATAACCAAAATAACTTACTGTTAGCTATACTGATATTTCAAAACGACAATAATAATTGCTTGGACCTTATGTGAAAAATTTTAACTCTAAAAATCATTCCATTATTTTTTACATCATGTTTGCTTTAGCATATTTTTTAGTCGGCATAGCACTCACTAAACTTGCTTTTAACTCGCAAATAATTCCAATTTGGTTACCTGCCGGCATAGCACTAGTCGGTTGTTATATTTGGTGGTGGCGCTTTATCCCGCCTTTATTTGTAGCTGCAATTGCATTTAATCTAAATATTTTTGACAGTTCTGCTCATGAGCTAGTCCTGGTCGGTAACTCATTTAACGAGGCTATGTATATCGCCTTTGGTGTTGTTATACAGGCAATGGTCGGCGCAGCTCTTTTAAAGTATTGGCTTGGGCACCCGCTGCGCTTTAAAAAGCGCAAGAATATAATTTACTTTATCCTTGTCATAGCAATATTGGTCAGCTTAATTTCGGCTAACTTTGGCGTATTTGCCTTAAGCCAATTCAACTCGGTTTACAGTGTTGATAATCATTGGAAGAATGTTACTTACTGGTGGCTTGGTGATACATTAGGAGTATTAATTGCGACTCCGCTTTTACTTTCTTTATTACCACAAAAGTCTAATCAACATAATATATCGGCGTTTCCGACAATTGCAGTATGCTCTATTTTATTTTTATCAGTCGCGGTAACAACGCAGTTATACGATCAAGAAAATCGTATAAACACTATTAAAATTGCTGAACGTGAAGTCCATGTTATAGAAAACAGCCTTTATAGATATACAAATCGTAGTATTATTGCAGTGCAGAGCCTAGCAAGTCAGGTACAGTCATCTCCCATGCTAAGCCAGCAAGATTTTTATTCTTATGCTAGCCAGTTACTAACTCAGCACGCATTTATTAACGCCTTATCGTGGAACGCAAAAATACCTCAAGATCAACGCGACGTCTTTGCCCAAGAAATATCAAACATTTATCATTTAGATATTGATGTAGTTGGCGAACCTCTTGAAAGTAGCGATCCCCTTGTGATAGTAAAATACATAGCTCCTTTTAATGGTAATCAAAAAGCTATTGGCTTTAATGTATTTTCAAACCCTGATCGAAAAAGCTCTCTGCTTAACCCCGCTATAAAGTACATGCCAGTAGGAACTAAAATAATTCAGTTAGTGCAAACCAAACAACCTAAACCAGCCTATTTATTATTTGCCCCTGTGTACTCCCAGCATGGTGATGAAAAAACAATTAAAGGCTATGCCACTGGTGTATTTTTAGTGCGTAGTATTATTGAGCAGGCAATTTCTAAAGAACAGTCTGATATGTTTTCGATTGGTATATACGAAGATACAAACACTCCGCCGTTTTATAGTAATTACTCTCAAAATGTTCAGCAAGCTAAAGGCAGCCGCTTAATGTCGTTTGATGTGGACTTTGCAGGGCAAAAATGGATTGTAAAATTAGCCCTTAAAGAAAGCTTTTTAACACAACATAATAGTCAACTAACTTTATTATTACTCATACTTCAAGTTGCCGTATGTTCTTTAATTTTAATGGTTTTACTGCTGTTTAATCAGCAACAAATCGCACTTACACGTCAAGTTGCAGAGCGTACTCACTCACTCGCACAAGCAAAGAAGCAGTCCGATTTAGCTAATCAGGCTAAAAGCCAATTTTTAGCGAATATGAGCCACGAAATACGAACACCATTAAACGCCGTTATTGGTTTTTCTTCACTTGCTAGAGAAACAGACAATGCAAATACACTCATTGGCTATTTAGATAAAATAAACTCAGCATCTAAAAGCTTATTAAACTTAATTAATGACATTCTTGATATATCAAAAATAGAATCCCAAAAGTTAGTTATTGAATCTATTGCATTCGACTTAGGTGCTTTAATAACACGTATAAACAACATGTTTGAGCAAAGCGCAGTTAACAAAGGTATTAAATGGCAAGTTAATTCAAAGCTACCTGTTGATACCTGGTTTATTGGTGATCCTATGCGAATTGAGCAAATATTACTTAATTTATGTAGCAACGCGATTAAATTTACAAGCCAAGGCAGCGTTACTTTAAACATAGAAACAGAGTTTACCGCCGCCAATAAAGTACAGCTAGTTATAACCGTTAGTGATACCGGCATAGGTATAAAACCAAGCCAACATAAAAAATTATTTAACGCATTTACCCAAGCGGATAGTTCTACCTCAAGGCAGTTTGGTGGTACAGGCCTTGGCTTAACCATAGCGAAAGAGTTAAGCCAATTAATGGGGGCTGATATAACACTTAAAAGTGAAATAAATAAAGGCTCTACTTTTACATTTTCAATGCGATTAGAAACAACAGAACCTAAAAAAGAACATGTTATTACATTTGATAATACTAATATTACTTCGCTAGATATTTTGGTCGCAGAGGATAACCCAGTAAATCAAATGGTTATTAAAGCGATGCTTGGCTCGTTAGGAATTGTGCCGTATATAGTAGAAAATGGCGAACTGGCCGTTGATATAGTTAAAAAGCAGCATTTTGACTTAGTGCTTATGGATTGCCAAATGCCTGTAATGGATGGCTATAGAGCAACGGCACTGATCCGCCAGTTTAAAACTGAACAAGAGCTCCCGATTATTGCTTTAACTGCCGACGTTATGCCAGAGGATAAAGCACATGCACAAGCCGTTGGATTTAACCAGCACCTTGCAAAACCGCTTGAACTCATTAAGCTAACCGAGTGTCTTGTCCAATATGCAGAAGTTAATGAACAATAGTGGTTTAATTTTAAGAATAGTTTTAAGAGTCGCTTTTGGTTTTGTTTTAAGTGTTTGTTCGCATATTGCTGTCGCTCAAAACTGTATCTCGCAGGCGAGCGACTTTAAATTTATAACAAAAAGTAAGCAACAAGGCTTATTACGCTTTGAAAAAGAGCACAACCACCAGCGCTTTAATTACCACGCACTTTTACCATTTAACGATTACTTAGATTTTGCATATAAACATATAAATAAAACCAATCCACGTGCAGATATGCCATGCCCTGTTATTACACAAACGTACCAGCAATTAGTAACACAAGGTACGCGAAAACCTGACCCTACTATTGCAGATATTATTGCCCCTTTTGAGCTTACGCATCCAAACAGCAATAAAGTTGCACTACTAATTCACGGGCTAACTGACTCACCCTTTACGTATCACGATTTAGCACAAGTGTATTATCAACAAGGCTATACTGTGCGTACTATTTTATTACCAGGACATGGAAGCGCCGCAAGTGCATTACTCAATGTAGAGGTTAGCCAATGGCAACAGGCAATAAAATACGGTATTAAACGCTCGGTGCAAGACTTTGATGAGGTGATACTCGCAGGTTACTCTACCGGTGCAGCGTTACTTATTGATTACGCAACCAAGCACACTGTTTCACCCAAAATTAAAGCGCTTATGCTTTATTCGCCAGGCTCCGAGCCACATAATAAGTACGGCTGGATAGCAAAGTGGATTGATGACATACCCTTTGTTAATTGGATAGATAAAGACGCCGATGTAGACTTTGCTAAGTATGAATCATTTCCTTTAAATGCAGCTGCCGCGTCGTACGATGCAATGTCACTTGCAAGCGTAAGTAGCTTAAACAAACGCTCTGCACTTAAATTACCTATTTTTAGTGTACTTAGCGATATTGATACCACGATAGATACGCGTGCCACGCTAAAATTATTAAGTGCGTTACACAAAGATAATTCAGTAAAATATAAGCCGCTCGATACTTTAGTACTTTATGGAAACACTGATATTTTACCGCCAGACTTTGCTAGTGACTACACAGTAAATAACCCGCAATGCACATCGCCTCAGTGTAAAAAAGTTCATGGTATGTCGCATATTGCTATTGTTAACTCACCGCAAAATCCACATTATGGGATTAACGCAACCTATCGTAATTGTGGCAGCTTTATTAACGACGAGTCCCTGTACAAAACATGTAAAACAACAAAAAATCCACAACTAGGAGAGCGTACAAGCGCCAACTTAAAACACTATCCGGCTTTACAACGCTTAACTTATAATCCTCATTTTACCGATCTTAAAAAGCAAATTAGTACGTTTATTAAAAACGTAGAACAGCTTAGAACAACTACAAGGTAAGTAGTCATGGGAACGTTTTCGCACCAATGGTTTAGCAGTATTAATGAGATTGATCAGGCGCAGTGGCAACGTTTATTTGGTGATGAACCATTTACTCAACATGCTTTTTTATATGCCCTTGAACAAAGCCAATGCGTAACACAAAAAAGCGGTTGGCAGCCCCATCACCTCGCTATTTTTGAAGATGATACGCTCATTGCGCTTGCACCTGGGTATTTAAAAAGTCATTCATACGGCGAGTACGTATTTGACTGGGCATGGGCTGAGGCATACGAAAAACACGGTTTAGAATATTATCCCAAGTGGCTATCTGGCATTCCCTTTAGCCCTATTGAAGGCAAGCGTATTGCTATCGAGCACGCGAATCCAAATGCGGTGTATCAGTACATTACAGAGCAACTTAATATACACAGTGCTGAGCAAAGGTGGTCGGGGTGGCATGTTAATTTTTGCGACCAAGCCCAAGCAACATCATTAACTGAGCAACATGCCATGCTAAGAGTGGGTGTGCAATTTCAGTGGTTTAATAAAGGTTTTGAAACCTTTGACGATTTTTTGCAAATACTTAACTCACGAAAACGTAAGTCACTTAAAAAAGAGCGAGCTAAAATAGCGCAACAAAATATTGATATTGAATGGCTGCAAGGAACGCAAATTACGCCCGAGATAATGCAATTGTTTTGTGAGTTTTATCAGCGTACCTACTTAAAGCGATCTGGTCATTTGGGCTATTTAAATATGGAGTTTTTTACGCTTTTACATGCATTAATGGCTAATAACCTCGTTATTATGCTGGCCAAAAAAGACGACAACGTGATTGCTGCAACACTTAGTTTAGTAGGTGAGAATACACTTTATGGGCGCTACTGGGGAGCAAGTGAAGAAGTAGATTCGCTTCACTTTGAGCTGTGCTATTACCAAGGTATTGAGTTTGCAATAAAGCATAAACTCAGCTGCTTTCATTCGGGAGCACAAGGTGAGCACAAAATAGCACGCGGATTTGAACCCGTACTTACCTACTCTGCTCACCATATTGTTGATGGCGATTTCAGTAATGCAATAAGCGACTACTTAAAGCGTGAACGCGGCCATATTGATATATATAAAGAGCAATGTAGCTCATTACTGCCGTTTAAAAACGAGTAACTGATTATTTGCAGGCATGGCAGTATCGCTAATAAGCGTAAGCCCTGCTTGCTTAGCTAGTTGTTCAACTGCTTCAAAATCTCTTATTCCACTTAACGGATCGCGCTCTGTTAAAAAGGCACTAAAGTCATCATTACTTGGGCTGGTAAATTCACCTTGGTACTTAAATGGTCCGTAAATACACAACATACCGTCGCTATTTAAGTGACGTTTAACACCGTCAAAAAAACGTTCAACTAATTGCCAACTTACAATATGAAATGTGTTTGCAGTATAAATAGCGTCAACCTTATCTACAGGCCATTCATTATTTAAATCAAGCTCAAGTGGTGCATGTAAATTAGTTAAATTAGCTTCGCGGTGCCATAAATTAATCCCTTCGTGGTTTATAGCGCGATCACTTGTATGCCATTGTAAATGCGGTAATTGCTCTGCAAAAAACACACTATGTTGGCCGGTTCCTGATCCGACTTCGAGGACTGTTTTAGTATTTTTTAATACGTCCTTTAATTGCTCTAAAATAGGGGTTTTATTGTTTTCACAGGCTTGTGAAAATGGCTTTGTCATTACTGTGCACCAAAATTGTAGATTAATGCACAACAGTAAAGCAAATTTAGCTTATTTTGTCGTGATGAAAAAAAGGTAATTTTTAAATACTATAACTATCATATGGTTGAGCTGGCTCATTATGGTTGGTACGTAATATGCTTTTATATTGTTAACCCACTAAAGGGTTTAACTTATATTAAATTTCAAAGGATAAAATTATGCATATACCCCCTTATACCGCTGTAGACGCGGCCATTGCTATAACCGAAAAAACCACCGACGATCATAGTTACGCCGTTGATATGAGAGCTACAGTAATCGATTTACTTTCGCACCCTAAACATAATCAACAGGCGATGAGCAAACATGAAACAGATCAGATATTTATTCTTGGCTACAATTAATACTCAAATTAGTAACGCAAATAATTTTTATAATAACTGTTTACACTGAAACCGATTAAATGTAATGATAACTATTATCGTTAACTTGAGTCGGTTTTTTTATGTCTTCAAATTATGCCCAGCATCGCTACCATCAAGAACTCTCTTGTCATTGCTTAAGACCTGGCCTGCATGCCCCCATGCTCGTTGCCGATTACATAGAAACCGCCCTTAACGTCGCCAAAAAATTTGAGCAACAACATAATCCCTTGCTTCAAGAGTTTTATCTTAGGCGCACACACCATGAAATTATGAACAAAATGTGCGACCCTCTTATACATAATGCTATTCGTAAACAATGTTTAGAGCAGCTATACAAGCCATTATTAGCATTAAAACGGTTTTATAAGGTGCATAACAATACTGCACAATTTTTAATACTTGAGCGTGAAGCTCGTATTCTTAGTCACGAATTCAACCCTTTTTAAGGAGCACACTTATGAGCAACTTTAGAACAGAATCAGACAGCATGGGCGAGCTACAAGTACCTACTGATGCGCTCTATCAGGCGCAAACACAACGAGCAGTTAATAACTTTGCCATTAGTGGCTTATCTATGCCAAAGCAATTTATCACTGCACTGGCTTATATAAAACAAGCTGCTGCGCAAAGTAACTGCGAGCTTGGCCATTTAAGTAAAGACAAAGCAAATGCTATTGAGCAAGCTTGTCAAAGTATTATTGATGGCGAGCATGTTGAGCATTTCCCCGTTGATATTTTTCAAACCGGTTCGGGCACAAGCTCAAATATGAATGCCAACGAAGTTATTGCAACGCTTGCTAGCCGATTAGGCAGTGAAAGCATTCACCCTAATGATGATGTAAACATGGGGCAAAGTTCTAACGATGTAGTCCCTACTGCTATCGCACTCAGTAGCGCAATAAATGTAGTGTATGAATTACTTCCTTCGCTTGAAAACTTATCGCAAAGCCTAGAAAAGAAAAAAGCTGAAGTAGGCCATATAGTTAAAACGGGCCGTACGCATTTAATGGATGCAATGCCTGTTACATTTGATCAAACACTAAGTGCATGGCAGTCACAAGTTAACCATGCCGCAGCAGGAATTAGACATAGCTTAGAGCGTGTATGCGAACTGGCACAAGGCGGTACAGCTGTTGGAACAGGAATAAATGCAGATCCTAAGTTTGCAGCCAAATTTGCAGAAAACCTGAGTGCCAATGTAGGCATTAGATTTACGCCTAGTAGTAACTTTTTTTATAACATCGGCTCACAAGACGCCATAGTAGCGCTTTCGGGGCAATTAAAAGTACTCGCTGTAGCACAAATGAAAATAGCGAACGACCTACGCTGGATGAACTCAGGACCACTTGCGGGCTTAGGCGAAATAGAGCTAGAAGCACTTCAACCGGGCTCGTCTATTATGCCTGGCAAGGTAAATCCGGTAATACCAGAAGCCGCAGCCATGGTAAGCGCACAAGTAATCGGTAACGACGCGACCATTACAGTAGCAGGCCAAGCGGGTAATTTTGAGCTAAACGTTATGCTGCCAGTCATTGCGTATAATATTTTGCAAAGCATAGAATTACTTGCCAATAGCGCACAAGCATTGGGCGATAAAGCCATTGCCAGCTTTAAAGTAAATAAGCCTAATATAGATAAAGCACTCGCTAAAAATCCAATTTTAGTGACTGCGCTCAATCCGGTGATCGGTTATGAAAAAGCAGCAAAAATAGCAAAGCAGGCTTATAAGGAAGCCCGCCCTATTATTGATGTAGCCGAACAAGAAACCGATTTACCACGCAATGAACTCGAAAAGCTACTTAATCCCACCAAACTAACGCAGGGTGGACTTTAATAAACGATATTTTTCACGGCTTTAATTACTTGATAATATAGTTTTTATTGCCGTAAAAAATGCACCGTGTATGATAGTGATGAATATTTCATCACTATCAAGGTTTGTTATGCGTACCCCATTGTTAGCCATACTTTTACCACTTTGTTTAACTGCATGCTTAGATAAAACGCCAACTGAAACGCAGCAAGTAACAATAACCTCAGAAGCTGAAGCACCAAAGCAAGAGCTACAAAAGCTAAAAGAAAACACTCAATTACAAGAAAATACTAAAAAGAACGTAGTTGCTGAAAAAATACCAAAAGCTGATTTAAAAAACGTTTCAATAGACGATATAAAAACAGCTAAAGCCGAATTAAATACGCTAATTACAGATAAGCAATGTGATACCAGCACTCAATGCAGAATAAGTGCAGTAGGCAGTCGCGCGTGTGGCGGGCCAAGTAGCTTTGTTGTGTATTCAACAAAATCAGCGTCTGAAAAACAAGTAGCAGCCCTTAGCGACAAAATTACTAAGCTTGAAAGTAGTTATAATTCACAAAAAGGGATGATGAGCATTTGTCAGCATTTAACAACGCCAAGCACGCAGTGTGTTGAAAATAAATGTGTTAAACTTGAAGGTTCAGCGGTAAGTGCATTTTAAGGATAACGTTATGAGTTGTTTACCATCGGCAATTAAACTATCAATTTTAAGCATTGCTAGCAGCATTTTACTACTAAGTGGTTGTGCTAGTACTGTGACGTCAAATGAGCAAAGTAAAAACTTATCTGACTTAAACTATGATCTGAATAACATGGTGAGTAATAACAGCTGCACTGCAAGCTTTCAGTGCAAAGTACTTGAAGTGGGCGCCCGCGCATGCGGCGGACCGAGTAAGTATGCTGTTTATTCAACGCTGAACACATCTCAAGAAGAAGCAGAACAGCTTGCTCAACAAATAACAAAACAAGAAAAAATACAAAATAAAGCACAAGGCTTAACCGATTGTTCACCAGTACTTGAAGTGCAATCGCTGTGTATTAATCACCAATGCCAGTCGTTTGATATAAAATAAAAACGGTCGCGTATAAGCTAATTTCAGCGTTAACCTAAATACGGAATTAACGCTGAAATTACAACAACCAGCACTACGCAAATACCCGCTTTTATAATGTACTTCATGGGCATTGTTTTAAGCACCCAATATGCATAAATAAAGCGTACAAAATAACTCGCCGCAGTACCAAACAACGCAAAAATAAGTAGATAAGCAATTAGAGTAATATTCATAATAATCTAGTGCAACTACTTAGTTTTTTTAGTGTGAGCAATTAGTAAGTCAGCTACTTGTTGTTTTACGGCTCGCTTATCATCACTTGGGACATCAAAGCGACTGGCTAGTTGCGCAATCTCATCATCATTTAAATTAAACGATAAACGTTGACGCGTTTTTTTAGACTTTACATCTAAGCCAAGTATTTTACGGATCATATCTGACGGCGTTAACTCTTGGTCAATAGCTTGCTTTTTTATCAGCTTTTGAACTTCACTGCTTAGATCAAATGCCATTTGTGTGGCACGTACAGCTTGTTCCTGACGCAACCACTTGTCTTTAGCATCACTCACTTAGCATCTCCGGGAAACAAGTCTACAATATCAGACATTGGACGCATGAGCGTTAGCGATACTTCGGTTTCGCCGCCATCCCAAATTTCGATATTTAAACCAAAGCCTTCATTATCTGATGCTAAACAAATCATTTCGCATGGTTCACCACCTTCTTGCTCATAGCGAGGCAATGTTTGGTTGCGGTAATCTTTATTATGGAAATAACACACATAAGGCGACTCGCTTTGTTGATAACTTTTAGCTAAAAACTGCATAAAACGCTCTGGTGTATTTTGCACTGTAATGTGGGTTAACGACTCTTCATCAAAAATACGCGCAAACTCATCAAGGCCAAATATCTCTTCAACTTCGTTGCGCTGAATTTTAATAGAAAAGTTAGCCCACTCTTCGCCGTCATCTTGCTCAATTTGTAAAAATACAACTTGGCCGCTATTTGTCTCAAGTACAAATTCAGTATCGCTGCTGTGCTGATATTGGTAAGTCTGAATATCAGTAACACGTAGCGTTTCACCTTTTAACCATGCCGGATAAGCAAATGAGTCGATAACGCTAAACATGTCGCCTTTTTTTAGCTCGCTCGGATGATTAAGCTGACGCTCTGGCTCTTTTTTAGATTTGAAAAAATTAAACATAGGAAGGCTGCCTTCTAAGCAAAAAAGGTAACTGAGCAAAACTCGGTTACCTTTTTAAAGTATAAACGTAATGGTTAGCTATTTTGCTTCGCTTTGATGCGAGCTAAAATATCAGCACTTTTTGGACTTGTGTCGCCAATGCCTGCTTCAGCCATTTTTGCTTTTAAGTCATCGCCATTTACGTCTGACTCAAGTTGCTTTGCAGCACCTAGCTGGTCGCTACGATCTTGTTGACGCTGTTTAATGCGTTCAAGCGATTGACGAGCCGATGTCATAGACGAGCTGTTTGTATTAAGCGTGCTGTTAACAGCCATTGTTGCTTGCTGTACGCTTTCAGTGGTTTTAACCATTGTAAGCTGGCGCTGATTCTCTTTAATTGATTTTTCAGCATCTTTAACTTGCTGCTTAAGCGCAACAATATGGTTACTAAAACCAGATAATACTTGCTCGTTTTCGGCTTTTTCTGCTTCAAAGTCACCAATTTTTTCTGCAATTTCTAATGCTAACGCTTCGTTGCCCTTTTCAAGAGCTTGGCCTGCATACGCTTCATGTTCAGCGATTGATGCATCTACAGCGCTAATTTTACGCTTAGTCTGCATTTCTTTAGCCATTACTTCTGTAAGGCTTTTTTTTGCGCGGTGAAGTGCATTTTGCGCGTCTGCAATTTCTTGCTCAAAAATACGGATGCCATTTTTGTCTACAATTGCTTCGCCTGCTTCACGAGCGCCGCCACGTACTGCTGTAAATAATTTTTTTAAAATACTCATAATCTTAACTCCACTAACTGGCTATTAATCGTTTAAATACAAGGTCACGGCTTCTAGTGCATCGATAGCGTTATCGGCTAAAGTCACTAGTTCGTGGGTAACGTCATCTAATGATGAATTTACCGACAGTGCACCAAAAATCGCGTATTTGTTATCGATTTTAGCAAATGCACTCAGTGGAATTGGCACGTTTAAACGTAGTAATGTTTCGTTTAACTCGTTGCGTAATTCACTCTTAACTTCATCTTCGTCAAACAAGTAGCTAATACATAACAACTGCTCTTGCGTTTGTGTAACAAAAATTGGAAGTTCATCATTTCCATCAACAATGACTTGTAAAACATCTTGCTCGCCTGGGTTGGCAATCAAGAAAGACTCAAAGTTAGCGCCTTCAGTTTCAAAAGAAGCTAATTTTATTGAAAGTTCATTTAATTCCATGTCTCTGCCTTTTGTCGTTTGACATATTATGTCTGAGTTAAGATTCTCATGGTCGACATATTATGTCAACCATGTTTTGTTAGTTTTTATACAATTCGCTTTCTATTTGCCATGCAGTTCGGTAGTAATCATACAGCTGACCAGATCCTAACCTATTGACCTCAATACTTTTAACTTGTTCAAAGTAGTGGTTAGGAAATACAAAGCTTGCCAATAAATATTCTTTACTAATCCACCTTGATGGCACAGGCATAGCCGTCGCATCATTAATACGGCCACTAGCCGACTGACCCATTTTAGTGGCTATAGTCCAGCCCCACTGCCCAAACGAAGGTATGTTTTGCTGATACTGCTCAACATACTCAAACCCTGCGGCTTTAACTGTTTTAGCAATGCTTAAAAACGCTTTTTTAGCGTGGTAAGGTGAAGTTGATTGAACCGCCATTGCGCCATCGGGTGCTAATAACTGACGTACGTGATTATAAAAGTAGTCACTGTACATTTTATTTAGATCAGGGTGATTTGGGTCCGGTAAATCAATTAAGATAGTGTCGAACTGCTTAGATTGATCAAGTAGCTTTTCTACTTCTAAAAATGCATCACCCACAATTATGTTGGCTCGCGAGTCTTGCATCGATTTATTGTTTAGCTGTAGTAATCGCCTATTGATGTGCTCTGGCGGGGTAAAGTCACCGTCTTTATGACCAAATAAATTGAGAAGCTGCGCGTCTAAATCTATTAGCGTTACTTCACTCACAGGCCATTTTAAAACATCTCTAAGCGCTAACCCGTCACCACCACCAATTATTAATACACGGTCGTGTCTGTTAGAGGCAAGCATTGCAGGGTAAACCAGCATTGAATGATATATTTGTTCATCAATACTTGAGAACTGCAAACGCCCATTTAAATATAAATCGGTGATTGGCTGAGGTTGGTTTTTGCTTAACCTTTCGGTTAAAACTACGTGCTGGTATTTGGTTGCTTGCGAATAAATTACTTTATCTTTGTATAAAACATTACTTAGATTGTTCATCCAGCTACTGCCAAATACTAAAATAAAGCCAAACAATGCCAGCAGTACTATATGGCAAACTAAAAGTGCCTTAGCAAAGCGTACATGGGCATGGTAACGCCATAAAAAAGCGAGTCCTGCGATGATATTAAATAACGCCGTCCACGCCGCAGCTTGCATTATAGGCATTGAGAGCATGATACTTACCCAAATGGCGGCACCAATACCAGCACCGATATAGTCGGCACCATAAATAGTCCCTGCGTTGTTTTCTAAAAAACGGCCATAAACGTGCTGACGAATGCGCGCTATAAGCGGTATTTCCATACCAATAAATAAGCCCAGTATTAAACCAAAAACATAAGGTAGAAAACGTGACCACTCTTGTAGCTTTTGAAATACGTAACCATTAAGTACAACATCTGGGGGTAAATTAAAAACGCTCGAAAATAAATGAGGAAGAGAATAACTTACAGCAATTACACCCGCTATCGCTAAAATGCAGCCCATGCCAATTAAAGCAATAATGCTTTCTAGCCAAGCAAAAGCGGTAAATGCATCTTTAAACCAACGCGCTAAAAAAGCGCCTAAGCCCATTGCTACAATCATAGTACCGATCATGGCGTAAATAGCACTTTCTACTGAGCCAAGTACACGCCCCGCATAATGAGACAGTAAGTATTCATAAATAAGGCCGCACCCAGCAAGCACGGCCATAACAGTAATTAGTAATATATCGTGCCCAAGTAAGCGAGACTTACTTGGGGGAGTGTTGGTTGATGACACTGATTATGCGCCTAGTAAGGTTGCCATAGTGATACCTACAGCAAATGATACTGCTGCAGAAATAGCTGCTACACCTACATTTTTTTGACGATTAACTTCATCTGAAATATCGCAACCAGATAAAATTATTTTAATTGTCACTAAGTGCAAAATAATAAATGCGACAAGGCTCACAACAGCGCTAATAGCCCAGTATAGTAAACTCGCATTAATGTTATCAGCAGCGTATGGCGCAACACCCGTTGCAGCTGTAATAGCTAATGCACTACCTATTAAAAATCCAGCGTAACGAATACCCACAGCTAAGTTACCATCAACAATTGCTTGTTGTAGGCAGTCGCCACTTTTGTTTGTACGCTTAAATAACTGCACTCGGTACTGGCTAACAAGTAGTAATACAACACTACCTATAATAAAGGCAGCAATTACAATTGGAAGGCCATGCCAGCCATCAGTAGCTACCCATAAAAGTGCTGAGCGAATAACTATTGCAACGCTAACAACATGACCAAAATCAATTATTGAAGCTGTAACGTTACCTTTAACTATTTCGTCGTGCAGGCTTACTTTACGAAGCGCTACTTTATCTTGAAAAAAGTGACCCAACTTAATAAGTACAATTGCTAATGCGCCGTAAGCTAACATTTGCAGTGCTTCTTGTTGCAGTGTTGCAGCAAAAGCACCACTACTTACACCTGTTAATACAATCGCCAGTGCCACTAAACCAGCGGCAAAGCTAATACCAAAAGCAAAGTTATCACGCTCTGTTATTTCATCATTTGCGTGTAAGTTTGAAACCCAGCCTTTTATATATTTAAGGCTTACAAATAATAAAACAATAATTGCAAAATCAATCGCCAATGCTTGTAGCGACCACATAGTTATTCCATTAAATTCATACATATTATTCTAACTCCAACTTTATTCTTTTACTTACCACGGCTCACGCCACGAGAGGTTCTGCTACCGCTATCACGCACCGATCCTGAGCTATTGCTATAACTGCTAGAACGAGAATAACTACTGCGGCTTTTTGGTGGCGTATAACTACTACGGCTTAAACCGGATGCACCTGTTTTTTTACTCGCATAAGGGCTTGTAAACTGCTTACCTTGGCGTTGGTATGTTTGGCGCGTGCGTGTTTCTAGCGCGCTTTGGGTTTTAATTTGTTTAGGGCTTGAATAACGCGAACGGCCATAGTCATTGTAATAACTATACTTTCGGCGCTTGCTCCAACTACCATATTCAACACGGTCAAATACATCGCCTAAAATACGGTACATGCCGTACCATTGCCAAAAGCTAATACCATTACTATTTGTTTGCCAGTTACCATAGTTAGGGTTACCTACCATTTGGTTACCAACACCCTCACCTTCAGCTTGCTTACTAATTGCGCCTACACGCGCTAAAGTGCCTTTGGACATATCAGCTAGCATATTAATAGGATCGGTTAACGCATCAGAAAATAGCGTAGGTTTAGACGCATCACGCAACAAATCAATGCTATGCAACGTATCTTCGTAAGGAGGAATTAAGTAAGTTCCTTTAATATCTTTAAGTCGCTGTGTTAAACCACTATAAAGTGCACCTTGGCGCGTTGCATCAAGGGTAATTACATCAACAACTTTTGTAAGCTCTGGTTGTTGTTTTTTAAGGAGCTCGCCATATCCTTTAAGTAATACAGCATTGCGCACATTCCCATTATCAAGCGCAGTACCAAGCTGTGACAGCTCTGTATCTGCTTTTTTAATAGACTCTTGAATTGTTTGTTGCAGCTGCTCTTCTTTAGATTGACAACCCATAAGCACTGCGAACAAACAAAACAGGCTTATAAGTTTCCAAGCTTTAATATTCGACATTCATGTCACCTGATTTACTAAATTAACTTAGGTAGTTTTACACAGGTCACTTATTAAACCAAGAATGAAATTGCAACAAAGTAAGTCAGTACAAAATTAAATAAACAGCTATATTTAGTATATGAATTTAAAAGCATTCTCAATGTTAAGCTTTTAGTGCTACAAAGGGCGTAGTAAGTAACTTTTTTGTAATTATGGATTGCCTGATTACACAATAATAACTAAAACATAATTAAATGATGGTTAAGGGTTAGATTTGATGCTTCATAGTATTCGATATAAATTTATTATAATAACAACGGTTTTAATTATATTTAGCGCAAATTTAGTTTTTTTCCTCGCAATTAATGAACACGAAGATTTATATCGCCAATCTGTTAAACAAAACTTAGATGCAATGTCTTCAAATATTTCCGATAGCTTATTACGTGTTATGTCTGAGCAAGTTGATTTGTTCTCTATAACCACCGAATTGCTCGGTTTTGATCGATATGAACACATTAAGTTTGTTAATGTATTTGACGCTGACTGGCAATTAATCCAATCGTATGTCCACCCTAACTATTTAGAGCTTGAGAGCTTTAAGCCTGAACTTATAAGTATTCAACCAAAAAATTTACCTTATGCGGTTACAATAACCAATGAAGGACTAGTGGCCTTAAAGGCAATTGGGGAGGAGCAGTTTCCTATTGGATATTTGCTCATTGTGCAAGACTTTAAAAAGCCACTGAATGAAAGTAAAATTAGCCTTTTTTATAGTGCAGCTCCATTTGTTGTTTTAATTATTGCACTCACCATTATTATTTCATTTTGGATATATCAGCGTTTATTAAGCCCACTTTTAGCGCTCTCGAAGTTCACACAGAAAGTTGAAAAATCAACAAATTATAAGCTTCAATACCAAGTCACTGGTCATGATGAAGTATCTCAACTTGGTAACGACATTAATGCATTACTACAAACAATTGACTCCCAAATTCAAACCAATCATAAACATACCGCACAACTTTTAGTACAAACGCATTCAATGGAGCGCCTCGCCAACTACGATATATTAACAGGTTTACCTAATCGCATGTTTTTTATGGACCTACTCAAACTCGAGCTGGCTAGTAGTAAAAGTAACGATCAAGACGTTGCGATTATGTTCTTTGATGTTGATAGTTTTAAAGGCGTTAACGACACCCTAGGCCATGAAACCGGAGATATGCTTTTACAAGCTGTGGCTAAAAAAGTGAAAAGTTATCTGCGTAGTAACGACATAATTGCACGCTTAGGCGGTGATGAGTTTTTAATTATGCTACCTAATATCACTGAGCAATCTATTGTTATAGATATTGCCGAAAGTATCATTGAGGGTATGAAAGAGCCATTCACTATAAATGAGTGGGACGTACCAGCGGGTATTAGTATTGGTATTGCAAGTGCCAAAGAAGCTGAATTTGATATAAATACATTTATCAGTAATGCCGATATTGCAATGTACACATCAAAAGAAAAAGGCAAAGGCGCATATACAATATTCCACCATAAAATGCTTGAAGATAACAAACGAAAAGCGCAAGTCGCTAACTTAATATCTCACGCAATAGCGCAAAATGAATTTGAGTTATTTTATCAGCTTAAAATGTCGAATACAGGCGAAGCTCAAGGCTTAGAAGCCTTAATAAGATGGCAAAGCAAAGAGCTAGGCTTTGTTTCTCCTAGTGAGTTTATACCTATAGCGGAACAAGCAGGTAAAATAAAAGCGATTACTCAATGGGTGATCACACAAGTATTTAAAGATATGCAAATGCTAAAACAACTTATGGGGAATAATGTACTCGTCTCCATGAATCTTTCAAGCCATGACTTAAAAGATCATAACTTCATTCATACTGTAAAAAGTAAACTACTTGAACATAGCGTCGATATTTCAAATATTCAGTTTGAAATAACAGAATCAAGCTATTTAGAAAATTTTGAAAACGCGAATCAATTTTTTAATCAAGTTAAAGTTATGGGAGGCTCAATTGCATTAGATGACTTTGGCACAGGTTACTCTTCATTGAGTTACCTTACTAAAATTGAAATTGATACATTAAAAATAGATCGAATGTTTGTAAATCAATATGCAAGCTCAGCAAAAGACACTGCAGTATTACAAGCAATACTCGATTTAGGCCAACGCCTTGGTTTAAAAATATGTAGCGAAGGAATTGAAACAACCGACCAAGCTAACTACCTAGTATCAAATGGTAGTGATGAAATGCAGGGCTATTACTTTGCAAAACCAGTGTGCATTGCACAACTACCACACGCAATTGAACGAGCGAAAATATTATTTAAAGAACTAACAATAACTTCAAAATAACTCAGTGCAATTGATTTTTTACTAAGCAAACGGCTTACTTTTAATTTAGTGCAATTATGGTGAGCTCTTTAGGTATAGTAATTCCTGCTGGAAGGTAAGCTACTGAGTCTTCAACGGTTAGTAAGTACTCTATAACCTCTTCTGTAGACTCAAATTCGACAGGGGGCTTGCTGCGCCCCGTGAATCGCATTTGGGCCCAATAAGCTTGTATTCTAGATTCAGTAAGACCTACCATCCTAGTGTTAAAATTTATTCTAAGCGGATTGCCGACAAATAGGTTAACTGCTTTAAATTGTCTGCTCATAGCTCCGCCCATATAAATATGGCGAATTTGTTGCTTACTAAAAGATAAGTTTTTATCTGTGGTATTTACTACAATAATGACGTTCGAGGGGTTTGTATTTTCTGCATAAACTGAAATGCTAAAACCAAATAGACTACTAGCGACTACAAAGAGCATCATTATTTTTTTAATGTTATTAATAGGTTTAAAAAATATCATTAAAACACCCAATCCAAACCAATAAGATAAAGATTAGTTTTTTTATCAAAATCAGAGTCATCAGGAGTAACGAAAAACGAGTCTTTTACATCGTCACCTTCTAGGGTTGAAAACTCAGCTTTTAAGGCAAGGTTTGGCAGCACATCCCAGCGTACACCAACCGTCCAACTCTTAATTGAATCAGGCGTAGATTCATCAAAAATACGATTGTACCCATATGCAAGTTGATCTAAGTCGCTATTAATACCTAACGGAATTTCATTTTCAGCAGAACGAGTTTCTACGTCGCTATCTGCAAATGTTAAGTGGTAAGTAAAAGGAGCATGATTAACACCGGCAGTTAAATAATAGCTTTGAATTATAGGCACTATCCCCAAATCAGTTTTAATGCGGACCCATTCACCTCTAAAAAAATAATCTAAATTGTCGTAAATTACGCCAAATTGATTTGCATGTGCTCTACCTTTTGTTTTTACCGAGCTGGCGCTTTTTGTAAAATTAAGGCTATTAAGCACATTTTCTAGCTGTCTTATCTCATCAATATCAAGCTTGATATTCCCATTATAACGGGAAACTCTAAATTCTAAGTTTTCAATATTAATCTTACCAATGAACCCTAAAAGATTATCAACTTCAAAGCCCGTTCTTAAGGCGCCAATCCCTATATCACCCGACTCTTCACCAAAGTAACCTTCAAAGCTCAAATCAAAGTTTTCTGCACCAAATTTATAAACAGCATCTATGCCATTAAACGTTTTAAATAAATAAGTATCATAAACTTGTTGAGGTGGATTGATCCATGGGTACGCAAAACCAACATCCGAAAAGTCACTCATGGTAAAAAAAGGTGTGCGTAACTTTCCGAGTTTTATTTGAATATTATCTGTCGGTCTATATGTTAAATATAACCACTCTAACCCTGAGTTATCGGAAGCTGTTGTGTTATTGCTTCTTAACAAAAATTGAGCTGTTGCAGACCACTTATCATCAAACTGATACTCGCCTTGGAATCCAATTAAACTAGATGGAGAAAATTTAAGACTGTCTTCATATCCCTTATATTCGACATTTTTTTCGTCTAAGTAGCCACCAATAACTCGAGCATAACCAGAAAATTCAAACTCATTAGAAAAAGCAGAAAAATGAGTAAGCATAGTGGTAAAAAGTAAGCACCAAGATATTTTATATCGCATCAGAGAAAATTAAATCCTTTGTTGAATTATGCAAAATACAGTGAAGATTAATTATGCTAACGATGAAATAACTCACCTGTTCGGATAATCAATTATTTAATTATTTTAAGTAGCGCATTTTACCGCTATCTAAGCTTAGCTAGCAAAGTCATAACTAGGATTAATCATTATAGTCAATGAATTACATGTTGGAACAATATATGTGTTCTATAAAAACATTAAGCATCTAGGTAATACTATTTACATGGAAAAGCACCTCACCCCTCTTGAATATTACTGAGATAGAGCTTAATTATACTTATATAGATACTTATCAACTAAGTAGGAGATAAAACAGATTCTTAATTCATGTCGTTCACTAGGATTGAGTGTTTAATGTGGGTGTTTGATAAAGTGTAATTGATTTAATTATAATCCGATATATGAAAAACCCACCCAAACTTTACTTTTTTGCAGACGTAAAAAAGCCCGAATCGTTAAATCCCGGCTTTCTACAATGTGAAGCCTCCGTAATGTCACGATACCTACAGCGGTGGAGAGTCACGTAGCAAATGCTACTGTATTGGCCGACTGAGATATTGAGGGGTTTTGTTGTGATTTTAACGGCGGGAGTCGCTATGCTCGCCCGACCTACGTGATAGGTGTTGATGTGAAAGTGTGTTAATTGTGCGCATTTCACTTTTCTGCAGACGTAAAAAAGCCCGAATCGTTAGATTCGGGCTTTCTAGAATTTGAAGCTTGGAAATGTCGTGGTGCCCACAGCGGTGGAGAGTCACATAGCAAATGCTACTGTATTGGCCGACTGAAATACTGAGAAGTTTTGTTGTGATTTTAACGTCGGGAGTCGCTACGCTCGCCCGGCCTACGTGATAGGTGTTGATGTGAGTGTGTGTTAATTGCGCGTATTTTACTTTTCTGCAGACGTAAAAAAGCCCGACTATTTCTAGTCGGGCTCTCTACAATTTGAAGCCTGGTAATGTCCTACTTTCACATAGCAAATGCTACACTATCATCGGCGCTGTTTCGTTTCACTA
>NZ_JACJFC010000017.1:0-106479 GCF_014164385.1 Pseudoalteromonas sp. SG43-3 | reverse complement strand
TCAGAAGTATCATCTGTTTCAAGGGTATCGTCTGTTTTAGGAATATTGTCTGGCTCAGAGATATCATCTGTTTTAAGGGGAGCAACTGCTTTTGAATCATTTTCTGATTTTAAATTCAGCTCTACACCAACGCTTTTATTTTTGTATTTATGTTTGTCGTTATCCGTTATCGGTATTGAATTAAATAGATCGTAAAGATTACTAAAATCAAGTTTTGTATCTTTAATAAATCCAGATACATTTAAATCAGCTAGATAATCATTAATCCTACTAATATAATCTGGGTAATACTTTTTAAGAAGGGCCTCATATTCATCAAGATTATCTGAAACACTCTTAATTTTATTTAACTCAATTAAATCTTTATCAAAAGTGTTGTTATCATCATCGTAAAAAAATTCGAGTTTTTCATCCTCACAAATAGTTAAATAATAACTACTATGTGCTCTTAACCAATCCCAATACTTTGGGTCACTACTTGATGAACTGGTTTTTAAAAGTAATCCAATTAACGGACAAGACAGAATGATACTAAATAATGTCGGGCTATCATTAACAACCATAGAACGATGGAAGTCGATCATCCTGTCGTATTTAGCTTTGGTTTTATTCGCTTCTTTTTCGTTAGGTTCATAGTTTGAAAATTCGGGTGAAATAAATTTCAAATAATTTTTATGAAATTCGATTTCAGATGAGCTTATAGCCCTTGAGGTTAGTTTAAAATTACCAGCTTTAAGTGCATCACTTACTAAGGCATGTTGTAGAAATGAAACAACCTGCATATGCAATAATTGACCTAATGCCGGCTCAGCTTTGTTAACATCTTCCAAATTATCCATTAGCTGCTCGAATACATTCACCAGCTGAGATCCTGATATATTTAGTTTGTGCCAGTTTTTCTTTACGACCTTTAACCACACATTTAAGCGAGAGAAGAATTTACCTTCATAATCTGGAATTTTCTGAGTTACTGAAACTTTTTCTGTGTCTGTTTCATCTTCATCACCTCGTGAGCGTTCCCCTTCCTTGAACCATGTAGGAAGTAAATATTTTTCCTGTGCGCATAGAGTTTTAATTGAATTCTCTAATTTATCAGAGTCCTCAAAATCTTTATTTAATAAATCAAAAATTGCTGACAGATAACTAATTGATGATACAAAATTAGTTTCGTGACCAACTCTATAACCTTTAGTGCTTATGCAAGCTAAGTTAATTAAATAGCCGAGATCGTATGTTTCCTCTACAGACTCGATAGTATTATAAATAATCCCAATAACTTCATTACTTAAGTCTGTATTTTCATCATAAACTTTTTTTATTTCTCTTAACCAGCCTTTCATTACCCCTGCATTATCAAAATCATCAAACTCATTAATAGCTCGATGATAATCAACTTTTAAAGTCTCTCTAATTTCTTTTTTCTGTTTGGAATCTTTTGCTTTATCAATAGCAATCATGGCTAAATCAATTTTTTCAAAGTTATAAAAACGTGCTAGGTTAAATTCAAAAACTAAACCAATTTTTTTATACCTAGGAACTAAATACAACCCCATGTCTCTAAGGTTCCCACCACTAACTAACTGAGCTAACAGTCCTTTTTTAGTACTCTCAAATATATTCGTATTTTTTTCGGAAATACCCACATAGTCTAGAATATCTATTTTTCTAAGAGTTTTAGTATCAGAAGGCTGTCTAAACAAAGCGATATGTTTTGGCATCGCAGTGTAGATCATTAACGAAAGTCCACTACTGGGGTTAAACTTGATATGTTTAGCTATAAGAGTAAAGAAAACGATCATTCTTGAATTGAGGATATCGTTATCCTGCACAAGGTTCATGCGATCGAACTCTTTCCAAACATTCTCTTCTATAGCCCATTTCCAAAAGGTTTCTGCCATTTTAACAAGTGAAAACTCGGAAGTAGTTAAGTCAGATAACTTCAAACTAGACCTGCTAAATGATAAACCAAAAATATTTATTATTGCCGATGTAAAGCTATCTAGAGCTGTAGAGGTAACATTCATGCTGCTCTTATTATCAGAATTCAGGCATTTTTTAACCTCAAAATGATCACTAATAGCCTTCAAAAATTGTAGAAGTGTCCTGATAGGTAAGCTTAAGATTCCTTTTCTAAATTTCTCTTGCTCTTTTTTATGACTTATTCCGTAGCATTGAAAAATATATTCATTCAGAAATTCATCCAATAAAATACTACTTTCTTTATTTTTAAATGATGGGATTAAAAGTATATTGGTAGAATAGTTGTCAACTCTTGAAGCTTTCTGATGCAATGTTAGCATGTTAACTCTATTTTCAGGCTTTAATACCTTCATCATGTATTGCTCTTCAAGCTCACTAGCTTTACGGATTACTTGATCATCTCCATAAGAGCCCAAGGAGTCATCACTATGGAAGTTTCGAGAGGGCCTATCAAAGTTTGTAACGTGCTCACCTAGAGACTTAAATTGCGCACCGCGGACTAAAGTTGAATAAAGCTCAATATCGCCTGATATTAAGATAATAAACTTTGAACTCGTTAAATATTTACGAATTGTTTCTAAGACTGGCCAACCTTTCTCAAATTTAGTATCGATATCGTCAAATGTAATAACAAAAGCTTTTTTATCAATAGCTGCTAACGCAGCATTTACAAATTTATTTAGATTTCTCTCTAAGTTTCTTCCCTCGGAAGCTTTTTCTAAGCCTTTCTCTAAGATGTATGTCTTATCTTCCCATTCGTCACCGTATGCAGAAGAACCAATTCCGTCAATCTGACATAAACCCCCAGCTAATTCTTTAAGTGTTTGTTCATAAGTTTGATAATCATTATCAGAGCAACTTTTAGAATATTTAGATACTGCATCTCTAATCTGTGATATTAAAATAATTAACACATGCTCTTTAGATGAAATAAGTGTGGGGTCAATAATTTTTAGAACCTCTAACCCTTGAGGTATTTCATTTTTTTGTTCTTCGGTTGCATTTACTATTTTATAGTTATATAGACATGTAAGAATATGCCTGAGGAAAGTCGACTTGCCACTGCCTCTAGGGCCACTAATAGTAATTGCATTATGATGGCGATCATAGAACAAGTCGTTATAATTATTATCAGTATAATTGTGCTGATTAGTAGCATTTTGTTGTTTGAGCTGATCTGCAATTTTTTTAAAAATCGCCTCTCTAGCCTCAGTTTGGAATACTTGGTTGTAATTTAAGTTGATAACATCAGTCGTCATTTCTAAATCTAATAAAATACTATTGTTTTTGACCATTATTTTCAAATCCATTTAATTTTTTTTCATTAAATCATAACTATAAATAATTCAAAGTCGAAAAAGGAACAAACATCAAAATAAAAAGTTAATGCAAACTGAACAAGAAAAAGCTTTGTTATTTTTAACAAACAAATGATTATAAGTTATCATTTAAAATGTTACACTTTGCTAAAAATAACAAACTAGAATTAATTATGTTTGAAAACAAATATTGCTATTCATTTCCAGCAGTAAGAGGGCAACAAGCAGGTCGCCCTTTTTACATTGCTACTTGCCCACTTAGAATTATTCCTAAAATATTTTTATTTGATGAAGAGGAAGTGCCTGCAGAACTACGGGCACAACGTACTTTAAATCGGACACGCCTCCCTGAAATGGTACGTTATTTAGTTGATAACCCTAAGGAGTATGTATTTTCGTCACTTACCGCATCAGTTGGTACGGAAGTACGGTTTATTCCTCATGATGGGGCTCATGATTTAGGTGTATTACAAGTACCTATGGATGCTGAAATATTGATTAATGATGGGCAACATCGCCGCGCAGCCATTGAAGAGGCATTAAAAGAAATGCCGGAGTTGGGGCAAGATAATATATCAGTACTTTTTTTTGTTGATGAGGGCTTAAAGCGCAGCCAACAAATGTTTGCTGACTTAAATAAATATGCAGTGAAGCCGAGCCCTTCTATTAGTGCTTTGTATGATTTTAGGGATTCGTCTGCGGGAGTAGCACGTTACCTAGCAACAGAAATAAAACCTTTTGTGGGCTTTACTGAGATGGAGCAATCGACTGTTTCTCCTAAAAGTGCCAAGTTATTCACATTAAGTAGTATTAAACAAGCAAGCCAAATCCTACTCAGCAAAACGGCAAAGTCACATTTTGAAGATGGCGATTTACAAGTAGCTGTTAGCTTTTGGCAAGCTTGTTTTGGCGTTATAGCAGAATGGCAACAAGTGCATAATAAAGAGCTTTCGCCTGCTAATTTTAGGCAAGAGTATATTCATGCTCATGGCATTGGTTTGCATGCGTTAGGCCGGATGGGTAAATCATTAATCGCACAGCACCCTAGAGATTGGCAACATGTTCTGCAAAAGTTAAACAAAATAGATTGGCGAAAGAGCAACCCGATATGGGACAATAGAGCATTGCACCACGGTAAACTATCTAAGGCTTCTAGTAATATCAAACTCACTGCGAATATTTTAAGGCAGGCTCTTGATTTACAACTCGAAGGTGATGATAAAAAACTAGAAGAAGAATTTGCTAAAAAACATGTTTGAATTTCAAAATTACGACGATATCCATGACTACATGGACTTTATTAACGACCAAATCTTTGCTGACCGTCCTTTAAAGGAGCAACTTGCAGAGATCCAATATTTATATATGCGTGAAAACCAGCCTTGGGTTGTTGCTTTTAGTGGTGGTAAAGATTCTACAGCTATATTAACGCTTGTATATTTAGCTCTACTTGGTTTGCGCCCTGAGCAACGAACTAATAAAGTTTACGTTGTGTTTTGCGACACTTTGGCAGAAGTACCTATTTATCTGCAAAAAGCGCTAAATGCTATAAACACACTACAACGCGCAGCGAGTATTACAGATTTACCAATAGAAACTCGCGTTATTACCCCTAAAGCCAGCGATACTTTTTGGTCTCGCTTACTTGGGCGTGGATATCCTGCGCCTAATTTAAAGCTAAATCGCTGGTGTACTGAAAAAATAAAGCTAAATCCATTTAAAGATTTTGCTAAAACTGAATTTAGTGCAGACCAAGCTCCTATTGTAGTTATTGGTTCTCGCTCTCAAGAAAGTAAAAACCGCGAAGATATATTAGAAAAATATCATTCTGGTAAAGAGTACTTTGATGAAACTGACCCGCATTACCGTAGGTATGCGCCAATAAAAGATTGGCAAGTTCAGGAAGTTTGGCATTTACTCGGGCAACAAATTGCTCCAGGACAATATGCAGAACTAGGTCCTTGGGAAACGCCTTGGGGTACATCTAATATTGCTTTAGTAGAGCTTTACGACAGTACAAATTCGACCAGTGGTGAATGTCCTTTGGTGGAAACGGCCTCGTCCCCAGGTTGCGGCAAATCTCGCTTTGGCTGTTGGAGCTGCACTGTAGTTACTAAAGATAAAGCAATTGATGGGCTTATCGCAAATGGTGAAACTTGGTTGCAACCTTTAGCTTCTTTTAGAAATTTTTTGCATTCTACTACTGAACCCAGTGTAAAAGGGTTGTATCGTCAAAACCGCAGACGCGACGGTAAAGTAAGTGTAAAGCACGGTATGCAAGAAGAAAAAGATATTGAGTTTATTCACGGGCCTTACTTTCTACACCTCAGAAAAGAGTGGTTAGAGCATCTATTAACGATGGAGAAGGAAATTAATGAGCAAGGCAGAGATGTTTCGTTAATTACGGAAGATGAGCTTCATGAAATACGCACTCAATGGCGAAATGATCCTTTAACTCCTGACTGGGCTGATGACTTACCTAAAATTTATAAGCGTGTATATCCTAACGGACCCGTTGAGTTTTTAGAGGATGACGGTAATACATTTACTAATGTTGAATCTGAAATGATTAACCATATGGCGAAAGTTCATCAAATTGATGCCGAATTAGTTAAAAAGTTAATTGATTTAGAGCTTAGTTTGTCGGGACTAGGCAAGCGCCAAGGTATATTTAATCGTTTAGATAAAATACTGCGTCAAGATTGGGGGAATGTAGATGCTGCAAAACAAAAACGTGAATCAGAAAAAACTCTACAGTACTCACTATTGCAAGATATAAATGAAATTCAAGCTGAGTTAGACGGAATTGACTCACTAATAAACAGTGATTTATAAACAATGATTATTACGAAGCTAAGTTTAAATAATTTTAGAGTGTTTGCAGGTAAGCATGAAATTAATTTAAGACCTGAAAAAAATAAACCGATCATACTTTTTGGTGGTTTAAATGGGGCAGGTAAAACAAGCATTTTAACTGCAATACGATTTGTTTTATTAGGTAGGCAAGCCTTTTCTGACTCACTTTCAAATCCTGCTTTTATAAATGAATTACAAAAACTTATTAATAATAGCGATGGTAAAACTGATAATAAGCGAGCATCTTTAGAGCTTGAATTTAATTATGTAAGACAAGGTATTTGCTACAACTATTGCGTGAAAAGACATTGGCAATACGGTTCCATTGACGAACTCGTTATTGTTGAAAATGATATTGAAAAATTTGAGCTTAATTACGAACAGGCTCAGGCTTTTTTACTTGAATTAATACCAGCAGGCATTGCCGACCTCGTTTTTTTTGATGGTGAAAAAATAGCCGAACTTGCCGAAGATAATTCCGGAGCAATTTTACAACATGCAGTAAAACGCTTACTTGGGTTAGATATAGTAACTCGTTTAAAAGAAGACTTAAGAATCTATCTGCGAAAAACAGGTATAGCGGCAAGTGAAGAAAAACTTAAAGAACAGTACCATGCATTAGAATCTGAAAAAGATGAGTTACTTGCGCAGGCTTTGCTAAAACGAAGTCAAGCTGATTTAGTATTCAATAGTATTACTGAACTGAACCGTAAAATAACGTCTGCAGAACAAGATCTGCTATCTGGTGGTGGAGCTTGGGCATCGAGTCGTGAAGCTACAATAAAATCTATAGATATAAACATTCAGAACAAGGCTGTACTTGAAAGCCGGTTACAACAAGAATTAGAAGGCGATTATGCTCTTAGTTTGGCTCAAAAAACACTGATGACCCTCCTTAATGAAATAGCTAAAACTCACGATGCGGCTAAGAAAGTTGCTTTTAAAAACCAGCTTAATTCATTTTTAGAACAGCATAACTCAAAACAATTTTTTGATTACAAAGATCAGCTTTTAAGCGCTGCTAGTGAATACAGTAAACCGGAAGATGATTTAATAACGTTTGATTTAAGTGAGCAACAAAGTGCATTGCTTCATGCACAAGTTACTCAACGTGCACTTAGTTCTTTAAAAAATGCCAATGCTTTAAAACTCGAGTTAGTGGGACTACAAAATATAATTGAAAACGCCTCAATTAATATAGCTAGAGCCCCAGAGCAAGAGCAGCTACAACAATCTTTTGATAAATTAAGACTTTTAGAAAAAGAAAAAAACACCTTTGTTAAAGATTATAAAAATATACTACTTGAAGCTAAAACACTCTTTAAAAGTGCGCAGGATTTAACAAGTAAATTAGTTAAACTTCAAAAAGAAATGAAAACGGCATTTGGCGAGGAAGACTCGGCTATTAGAGCTAGTCGAACTATTACATTATTAGATGAGTTTGCGACTGAACTGGCTAAATTAAAACTTATAGAAATTGAAACCAAGTTTATAAAATCTTATAAAGAACTCAATAGAAAAGAAGATCTTAAGATTAGTATTAGTATTGACCCTCAAAGTTATAATGTGATTTTGTTAGATAACTTTGGTAATAACATTGATAAAAATGGTCTTTCTGCAGGTGAGAAACAAATTTTCGCTATTGCAATGCTTGATGCATTAGCTGCAATTTCAGGTAAAAAACTTCCTGTAGTAATCGATACTCCTTTGGGTAGGTTGGATTCAAACCATCGAGATAAACTTGTTCAGCACTATTTTCCTAAAGCTTCTGAGCAGGTAATTATTCTTTCTACCGACACTGAAATAAATGAGCAATATATAAAGCAAATGAAAGATTCTATTTCTCGTAAATATGATATTAGTTTTGATCAAATTACAAAAACATCTTCTGTAACTACTGGTTATTTTTGGGATGAAGACAAGGTAGGTGCTGTATGATTTTGCCTAATAGAGGAATGAAATTAACTAAAGAAACTGATGAGTTTTTAAGGCGTTTAAAGGGGCGAACAAAGGTAACACCTAATATTTTAGCTAGAATGGCTTTTTTTATATCTGTTGAAAGCGGCAATCGCTATAACAATGAGCCAATTGAATTAGATGGAACCCTCTCTTTAGATAAAGTAACTTGGCTTGGGGATACTACATTGGCAACAGAAATGACTTTGCAAATGTTATATCCAGAACAAAATACTCAAGAAAATACAAAGGCGTGGGCTTACCACGTAATGCAAGGCTCTAAAAGCTTCAGGAACGCAAAGAGTATTGGAGATTTAGTTTTTTAATTTCCTAAAAAACACTTAGTTTTATATAACAAAGTTAAAGCCCTCTATCTCCCCGTAATCATATCCAAAAAATTAATGAGTAATTACATACAGAGATGTAAGTTAAGCTTTAACTACGCCAAGGATGGCGAATATGGGGAGCTTGCATTTGTAGCAATTTTAAACTTAATGAAACGGCGCCCTCTCAGGCTAGCTATGAACTTAAAATCAAAAAGGCAACTATTCTACACTCGCTATTCTTTGACTCTCCCCAACGAGACATAAGCTCACCTTTAACTAAAAGCTTTAGCTCTAAAATATCAACATACCAATAATATTACTGTTAAATTCACAGAGAAAATGCAATTTTTTAAATTAAGTGATCAGCAACTATAGCTCGATTACTTTATCCTCAAGCACATTTTTTACGAGCTATTTACATCTTTAAACAATCCCGCGCCGCTAAAATACAAAAGCTGGTTTATACTGTTGTAATAATAAGCAAAAATAATAACTATGAGGCGCAATGAATAAATTAATTACTGTATTTTTATGTTTGCTGTTTACGGCTCCATTTAATGTATTTGCTTGTGAAAGAACCTTTAGCGTAGCATCGCACGATGCTTTTTGGCCGCCTTATGTAATGGGCATTAACGGTAAGCTGCAAGGCTTGGAGGTTGATGCGCTTAACATTATATTTGCTGACTCCCCTTTTTGTTTTGAAGTTAAGTTACTGCCAAATTCTAAGCGGGCTTTTATTGAGCTTAAATACGGCCGTATTGATTTGGAGTGGGCTGCAAGTTATACAGATGAACGCGCTAAATATGTGCACTTTAGTGATAACTACCGAACTGAGGTTATGCGCTTATACGAAAACAAAAATAATCAGCATAGTGTTAAAAACCTCGAAGACATTTTTAAACAAGGCTTTATTGTTGGCGCTAACTTTGGAAGCTATTACGGTGAGGAGTTTGAGCAATATAAAACTAAATATAAAAAGCAGATTGAATACACCAGTGCAACCAGTAAACGCTTTGAAATGCTTAATAAACAACGTATTGATTTTGCTATTGAAGACGAGTTAGTGGGGGCTTATTTTGCCAAAAAAGGCTCAAATATCAAATTAGTAACCAATATTGAGCATGTAAATAAAGACGATATTTATTTAATGTTTAGCAAACAAACGGTGTCGGTTACTGAGCTTGCAGTAATTAATGAATATATAAACAAAAATAAAACAGCACTTAAAGCGTTGTTTGAACACTAATTTAAGGAGTGTAATGAAAACTTTATTTTTAACATTTACAACACTGCTATTTACTCAGTTTAACGCCCTTGCGTGTTCAAAAACATTGGTAATGGGCACTAACGAAACTAATTGGCCGCCTTACCTTGTTAAGCAAGGTGATACATTTTTAGGCGCAGAAGTGGATGCTGTAAACGCTATTTTTAAAGATTCAAAATTTTGTATTACATGGACTTATTTTCCGAGTTTTTCGCGTGTTCAAGCTGAGCTTAAAAATGGCCGAGTAGATATGACCTACGCGGCAAGTTACACAAAAAAACGCGCACAATATGCGCACTTTAGTTTGCCCTACCGCGAAGAAGTTATGCATCTTTATAAACATAAAGACTCGCCTGATGTAACCAGCTTAGCTGATCTTTTTAGTCAAGATTTTACAGCAGGTATTAACCGAGGAAGCTTTTTTGGTGATGAGCTTGAACAACTCAAAACCAAATATTCAAAACAGGTCGTGCTTACTGCTCAAGCAAATAATCGATTTAGCATGTTAGATAAAAAACGAATCGACTATGTTATTGAAGACTCCGTGGTTGCGCAGTACTTTGTAAAAAAACACTCCTCAATTTCGCAGGTAAAAACTATTACACCGATTAACGTTAACAATGTGCATTTTATGCTAAGCAAGGAGTCGCTAACACTTGATGACGTGACGACTGTTAATCAGTTAATTACCAAAAACGAGGCGGCGATAAAGTCAATTTACCAACCTATGCATTAAAACATAGCTAATAACTTAGCTATTTGGCGCCCCCTCTTTAATATTGCTTGGCATTAGTAATTATTTACATTGTGGCTGTAAGTACATTCAACACTACATACGTTAAAAATAGTGACCTAAAACCGAGAATTGCCGTTATTTTTACTTGGTTATAAATTAGCTGCCTTTTATCTTTCATTCGTTGTGGCTGATCTGTATAATTCGCCAGCTAATTTACCCTATTGTCTGGTTCTTGTTTGTGGCGTTTTGCTGCAGCGTACTCCTGTCAGTACTAATCTAGGATTACCTTTTTTGATCTCCACCGCAAATATTACGATGCAGTTTGGCGCAGAGCCGTTGTTTGAAAACATTTCAGCTAAATTTGGTAACGGTAACCGTTACGGTTTAATTGGCGCTAACGGCTGCGGCAAGTCGACTTTCATGAAAATTTTAAGCGGTGCGCTTGTTCCAAGTGCGGGTAATGTATCTATTACTCCAGGGTTAAAAGTAGGTAACCTAAGCCAAGACCAGTTTGCTTTTGAGCAATACAGCGTTGTAGACGCGGTAATTATGGGCGACGTGGAGCTTTGGAAAGTAAAGCAAGAACGCGAACGTATTTACTCGTTACCAGAAATGAGCGAAGAAGACGGTATGAAAGTTGCCGATCTTGAAAGTGTATTTGCTGAAATGGACGGTTACACAGCAGAAAGCCGCGCTGAAGAAATTTTGCTTGAAGCGGGTATCGATAAAGAATTTCATTACGGTTTAATGGCAAACGTTGCCCCAGGTTGGAAACTACGTGTGCTTTTAGCACAGGCGTTATTTGCAAACCCTGACATTTTGCTACTTGATGAGCCTACCAATAACTTGGATATTCATACAATTACGTGGCTTGCTAACGAGCTTAACAAACGTAAATGTACGATGATTATTATTTCGCATGACCGTCACTTTTTAAACTCGGTATGTACGCACATGGCCGATATTGATTACGGTGAGCTGCGTATTTACCCTGGTAACTATGAGAAATTTTTAGAAGCTGCGGGCTTACAACGCGAGCAACTTTTAGCTGAAAATGCTAAAAAGAGCGCTGAAATTGACGAGCTACAAGACTTTGTTAACCGTTTTGGTGCTAACGCTTCAAAAGCTAAGCAAGCAAGTTCGCGCGCTAAAAAAATGGATAAAATTAAGCTTGATGAAGTTAAATCTTCAAGCCGTATGAGCCCATCGCTTTCGTTTGACGAAGGTAAAAAAATGTATCGTCAGGCGCTTGAAGTTAATAAGCTTGGCCATGGTTTTGATGGCGAAACGTTATTTAGCGGCGGCGACTTTTTACTTGAAGCTGGCGCTAAGCTTGCTGTAATTGGCGAAAATGGTGTGGGTAAAACTACATTTTTACGCTGTTTAGTAGACGAGCTTAAAAGTAATGAAGGCGAAATTAAATGGTCTGAAAATGCGAGCTTTGGTTATTGCCCGCAAGACAGCACTAAAGATTTTGATAACGATTTAACGTTGTTTGATTGGATGTCGCAATGGCGTACAGCTAAGCACAACGATTTAATGGTTCGTGGCATGTTAGGCCGTTTGTTGTTTACAGCAGACGATTCAAACAAAAAAGCGCGTAACTGTTCTGGTGGTGAAAAAAACCGCCTGTTATTTGGTAAGTTAATGATGCAAGACGTTAACGTGCTTGTTATGGACGAACCAACTAACCACATGGATATGGAAGCCATTGAAGCGCTTAATAACGCGTTAAAAGATTTCCAAGGTACGCTTATTTTTGTAAGCCATGACCGTGAGTTTGTTTCGTCATTAGCTACACGTATCATTGATATTAAAGATAAAAAAGTAATCGACTTCCAAGGTACGTTTGACGAATACCTAGCAAGTTGTGAAGAGAAAAAAGCGTAAACTCTTTCTGATTGCTTATAAAAACGGTGCTAAATTTAGCGCCGTTTTTTTATGTGTGGAATTTGAGTTTAACTATAAAATTAATTAATAAAGGCTTAAATAAATAATTCACTAAGAGGTTAAGAGACGCTACGCTTTTAGAGTCAGTGATAAAATACTCGTTTTCTTGCTTGGCTCTTCTCATTTACTCCTCTTTGGCTTCTCCTAGTGCAATAGTTTTTCAAGTAAATAGTTCACTAATGGTGATATAAGACGCAGCGCTTTTAAAGTAAGTGATAAAATAAAAAACACTGTTTTTTTGACTTTATTTTTCTTAGTTACTGCAGCATCGCTTTCTCTTATGCAATTAATGACTCTTATCGCAGAGCTAATTATTCACATTATTATATTGGTAATTACTGCACACATCACTGCTTTAAATCTAGTCATATTCTCCTGTAAGTCTTTGTCACTTAATGCTAATGTTGATGGAGTGAATTATTTAAAACTTTAATAGCTAAACCAAGAGGTAACTATGTCTAATTGGGTTGAAGCAACAGTAAAAAATGTCACGTGGTGGAGCGAAACACTCTTTAGCTTAACCGTTAATGCAAACGTAGAGCCGTTTAAAGCTGGCCAATTTACAAAGCTTTCAATAATGGATGGCGACAAACGTATTGCTCGGGCTTATTCATATGTGAATGCCCCTGAAAACCCCGATCTCGAATTTTATCTTATTAACGTAATTGACGGTTTGCTCTCTCCTCGTTTAGCTACCTTACAACCTGGCGACACAGTATTAATAGAACAACACGCAACCGGCTTTTTTACCCTTGATGAAATACCACAAAGTGATCAGCTTTGGATGTTAGGGACTGGCACTGCCATAGGGCCTTTTTTATCGATATTACAACAGCCCGATGTATGGAAAAAATACAAAAATATAAATTTAGTGCATGGCGTACGTTTTAATAACGACTTAAGCTATCAGGCACTTATTAACGAGCTATCAAGAGTGTACCCAGCACAACTTAACTATATTCCGGTTGTAAGTAGAGAGGAGCCATTACAAGGCTTAAGTGGGCGAATTACTAACGCAATTGAGAGCAACCGCTTGTTTGAACATGTAAAGTTAAACCCAAAGCCCAGTAATGCACAATTTATGATTTGCGGAAATCCACAAATGGTAAAAGACACAACCGCGCTACTTCTCGATAAAAACTTTACGCGTAACCGCCGTAAAAACCCCGGCAATATTACGGTAGAGCAGTACTGGTAGGCTTCAGTGGTGGTATTAACTACCCGATAACGTTAAAATTTGCTATGTTGCACCCTTATACTAATTTTATCAAAAATATGATCATTCTATCGCATTAAATAACTCACTAACTGCGTTAAAAGTTATTCATATAGAACATCTATATGTCACAATTTTCGCGTTGTTATTGCGCTATTTTTTAACGCTATAATAGATCGCCTATTTAATGTAATTGGTATTACACGTATTTAGTGTTCATTTTAGGAAAGTTATGAAACCGTTATCTATTATTTTAGCCTCATTAGTCACTACCGTTGCGCTAATTACTTATGCCGCAGAGCAAAGCGAGTCTGAGCAAAAAGAGCCGCAAGTTGAAGCTCAAACAAGCGTTGAAAAGCCAAAAGTTGAAAATGAGCAATCAGTAACTCAAACCAACACTGACGACAAAGTAAATACGCTTGAATACAAAGCGCCAGAGCTTAAAAAGCCAACAATTGATGCGACTAAACCAGACGATTCAAAAGTATTAGGTAACGAGCAAATTAAACCTGCTGAAAAGCCTAAAAATAAAATAGAAAAAGCAGTGGCTGTAGCCGAAGCTGAAAAAGCAGTAACGCAAGCAAAAGAAGCACTTACAGTTAAGCAGCAAACTAAAGCTAAACAATCGCGCGAATCACTTGCTGTGGTAGAGCAGCTAGTTAAAGCATATAACGCACGTAACATTGAAGAGTTTCTTCGTGTATATGCCGAAGATGTTGAGTTTTATATTTTCCCTAATGAGCTATTATTTAAAGGTAAAGAAAAACTAATAGAACGTTATGGGCTAATGTTTAAAAAGTTAAAGTGTATTCACTCATCACCAATTAAGCGCATAGTGCACGGTGATATAGTGATTGATCACGAACTTTCAGAAACTTGTTCAACTGACGAAAACGTAGTTGATAAACGCTCAGAACTTATTTCGAGCTACCAAATTAAAGATGGGAAAATAGTACGCGTACTGTTTTTTAGATAAAGGCTTTAAATGCAAATAAATGACGACAAAAAAATTCGCTTAATGTATCGCATTGAGCCAGGTTGCCTTGGACCTAAGGGTGCTGAGCATGTTGAAGATTTTTGTCGTTTTGCAAACAAGCATATTAAATCCCCCTTTTATGGCCAATTTGTATTTTTACCACGTTACGATAAAACCATAGACGAGCGACAATACAGCGTTAACAGCCGTAATTTATCACTTGCTCAGGCTCGGGCTTACTTAAAGCACTTTGATATTAATATTGAAGAATTTGAAGAACAACTCGACGAGCTCCTCACAAAAGCGATTGATTTATACTTTAAGCGATAGTGTTTAATTGCTGTAGCTTAGGTATTGCCTCCCCTCAAACGTACATTTTTATTTATTTTAATTATTATTAAAAATATAAGTAATTTCTTTCACAAAGATAAGGTAATCAGTAATAACTGAGAAAAACCAGATCAGCCAATATGTATCACTACTCTAAAAGCGCAGCGCCTCTTAACCTCTTTGTGAATAATTAGCTCTTTAAAAGCTTTTATTTGCACAATGAGAAGTAAAAGGGGAAGCCAAAAACCCCGAAACAAAAACAGTATTGTTATGTTTTATCACTCACTCTAAAAGCGCAGCGCCTCTTAACCTCTTTGTGAATTAATTAACTAAATATTTTAAAAGCATTAAAAACAAAAAAGCGGTGTTAATTTTAACACCGCTTAATGCGTAATATATTTAGCTTTAGTAAGCTTTGGTTACAACATAGGTTTTATAACATCAAACACAGCTTCTATATGGTCGTCTCTGTCGTTTAGTGCCGCTATGTAACGGTATTTTTCGCCGCCTGCGTTTTCGAATATTTCACGGTTTTCACCTTCTAGCTCTTCAAGTGTTTCTAGGCAGTCGGCGCTAAAAGCAGGACTTATAATAGCTACATCGGTAATACCTTCATCAGGTAAGGCTGCAAGAGTTGCGTCGGTATAAGGCTTTAACCACTCTGCTTTACCAAATCGACTTTGAAAAGTACTAATTACTTTGTCTTTATCAAGGCCTAGTTTTTCGACAACTAAACGCGTGGTTTGTAAACATAGGCAATGGTACGGATCGCCGCGATCTAAAAACAATTTAGGCATACCGTGATACGAAAAAACAATTTTTTGTGGCATACCATTCGCTTCTAAATCCTCACTAATACTATTAGCAAGCGACTCAATGTAACGGGTGTTTTTATGATAGCCATTTATAAAATGAAGCTCTGGCACCCAGCGCCATTTACGCAGTACGCTCGATACAGCATCAAACGTAGAACCCGTAGTTGGGCTAGAATATTGCGGGTACATTGGTAAAATAATTATACGCGTTAAGCCTTTATCACGAAGCTCTTCAAGGCCTGCCTCTATTGAAGGGTTGCCATAACGCATTGCCATTACTACTTCAGTATTGGTATAACCTTGCTCTTTTAATAAAGTATTTAACTTTACACTTTGCTGGCGAGTAATGTGGGTAAGTGGTGAGCCGTTTTCGGTCCATATACTCTCGTATAATTTAGCCGAACGCTTAGGGCGCACACGCAAAATAATGCCATGTAAAATTATCATCCATACCAAGCGTGGTATTTCTACAATGCGTGGATCTGATAAAAATTCGCGTAAATATGTACGAAGCGCAGCCGCTGTTGGTGCATCAGGGCTGCCTAGGTTAGTTAGCAGTATTCCCGTTTTTTGGTTAAAACGCCCATCATGGGGGTTGTCAGTAACCGCAGAAAATCGCGACACAGAGTGCTCCTTCAAGCAAATTCAATAATCTATTTTATACACATTGTAACGAAAAAAACTGCGGTTTAGATCAATCATTTAGCAGTTTTCACCATTATTCTGAACGGAGTTGGTTTTTTCGATTCTAGCTGTTGGAGTTTTTCTATCGATTTACTGCCAAATACATGACCCTTAGGCAGCAACATTATGCCCGTATGGCTGTGTAGAGCATGGCCCAGTACCATTTGCTCTTTGAGTTCATGGGCGTTACAAATTAGCACTGATCCTGCTGAACTTTTTTGTTCATGTAGTTTTGCATGGCTTGCTTCAAGTGCACGTACAATTTTAGGATGGTAAAACGATCCACTATAAAGTTTTACACTTTCGAGTGCGTCATCGTGGCGCTGCTTTTCATCACTTGCATTGCTCTGCTCAAACGCGTCCCAATAGTCGCGCGCTAAACCTAGCACCATAGCGCCTATTGGTATGTCGTTTCCGGCAAGGCCTTTGGGCATTCCGTTTCCGTTAAAGCGCTCAAACTGATAATAAATAGCATCCGACAAGTCATGTAAATGTATTGCTGGCATTAACATTAATTGTGCAGTACTTGGATGAGTATAAAAGGTTTTGCGTTGTTGCTCGTTTAAGCGGTTAACTGGTTTTTTATAAAGATCAGGATCCATAGCAAGCAAGCCTATTTGCGCCAAGTAACCAGCCATAGGGGCAAGATCAATGCTTTTTTGCGACAAGTTTAAATAAAGTGCTATTTGTGTACAGGTATTAGCAATATTTTGTGCTTTGTTACCATCTAGGTAAGGGTTTGCGTTAACAAAATTATATAGCAGCTCTACGGTCGATTTATGCTCTTGTTTTTCGCGCTCGTTGGCGTCTTCAAGCTTTTTTAAAACCTGTTTGATTTGTAAGGTGCGTTTTTCTACTCGTTGTTCAAGCGAGTTATTAAGCTCTAGCAACTCTTGGTTTTGCGCTTTAACTTGTGCCTCTAATTTTTGATTTTGTTTTTTTAGTGCAAATTTTTCTAGGCTATCTCTAATGCTACGAAGTAATAAATCGTTTTGCCAAGGCTTTTGAATATAACCATTTATTTGGCCTTGGTTAACAGCCGCTAAGGTGGTTTGTATGTCGGCGTAGCCGGTTAATAAAATGCGTTGGGTGTCGGGTGCCAGCGCACGCGCTTTTTCTAAAAACTCGGCACCGTTCATTACCGGCATACGCATATCGCTAATAATTAAACCAAACTCATGATTTTTAAAAAGCGTTAGTGCACTTTGCGGGTTATCGCAAACAATAACCGACAGGCCATTTACTTCAAGTAGTCTTGTTAACGTGCGTAGTACTATTTCATCATCATCAATGCAAAGTACATCAACCTGATTTATTGGTGTGCTTGGTGTTACTTGAGTCATTGAGTCGCCTTTAAATTACTTCTGGTTAAATAATAGCTTAAAAAAATACTCTATGGTGTGTTTGTGCCTACCTTTTATATTAAGTGGTATTTACATAATGGAGTTATTAGCAATAAGTAGATAATTACTTATGCATAATATTAGGCCTTGGCTGCACTAAAGTTGCAAATTTGCATACAGACGACTAAACGTTAAGTATAAAGTTATCTATATGGATGAAGGGAATGGATGGATCAGATGGTAATTTTGAACGTGCTTTTTTAAACGAACAAAAGCTGCGCTTAGCTGCAGAGCAATTACTCAAAGATAAAAGTAGCGTTTTAGTTGCCATAAATAATGAACTACAAAAAAAAGTAGCCGACTTAGAACACCAACAAATGCTGTTTGTGCAAACCGAAAAAATGGCGACTTTAGGTACACTTAGTGCAGGCGTTGCCCACGAAATAAATACCCCGCTTGCCTATGCAATGAGTAACGTAGAGAGCCTACAAAACGCAAGCCCTTTACTGGTAGCGCTGCTGAAACTTAACGAACAATATTTAAATAACGAAATTAAAGAGAGCCGTTTTAAACACGAAATCGACATACTCAATTTACAGTATCCGTACGCGTGGATTTATAACAATTTGCAGGGGCAAATTAACGACAGCGTTGAAGGACTTAAACGTATAAAACAAATAGTGCATGACTTATTAAACTTTGCCCACCCCACCTCTTCTCAAGATAAACAATTAGCCGATGTAACAACGGGTGCTAATAATGCTTTAAGGTTATTGAGTAGCAAACTTAAATTATGCGAAATAAAAACGCGGTTTGAACCCCTACCACTCATTTGGTGCAATTTATCGTCAATTAATCAGATTTTTGTAAATCTTTTAATGAATGCTTGGCAAGCTTGCGAGTTAGATTTAGAAAAAGGCTGCATTATTGAAGTCAATATTTTTGAACTACACACAAATATTTGTATTGAAATAAAAGATAACGGTTGTGGCATGAATGAAGACACAATAGCACATATGTTTGACCCTTTTTACACAACAAAAGAAGTCGGAAAAGGCACCGGTATGGGTATGACACTTGTATACGCTATGGTTAGCGATCACGGTGGAAAAGTAGAAGTTAACAGTACATTAGGCACAGGTACGACCATTCGCTGCCTATTACCTTTAAAAGTGTAAAATAACGAACAAAACCACATTGTAAATAAAGTGTTAAACATTCTGTTTTTTGATGTTTAATCCCTTCTTAGCACGTATTTTAACCGATTTGATGTGGTTTTTTCTTATCTTGAAGTTTATTTGCATACTTAGACCAAATATTTAGTTTTTTTCATTTCTTTTTGTTTGCATATGTTGCTAGGATGTTTGCAACAGGTTGTGAGCATCATAACCACACACATATTATTAAGAATACAAAAAACAGGGTCGTCACTATGTCAACATACCGTTTAAACACACTTGCTGTAGCCGTTGCTTTAGCGTTTAGCGCACCAAGCATTGTTAACGCTGAAGAAGCACCAGTGCAAGCTGCTAAAAACATAGAGCAAATATCTGTATTAGGATCGCGTGTATCTAACCGTACCTCTACAGAGTCTTCTTCTCCTATTGATTTAATTGACGCGGATGATTTAACTAAAGGTGGTTTTACCGAATTAGGCCAAAGCCTTCAAGCGACAGCGCCTTCATTTAACTTTTCGCGTACACAAGTATCAGACGGTTCAGATTTATTTAGACCCGCAACACTTCGTGGCTTACAACCAGATCAAACCCTTGTATTAGTAAATGGTAAACGTCGTCATAACCAATCAATTTTTGGCCTTAACGGTACAGTAGGCGCAGGCGCTGCGGGTACTGATATGAATGCCATTCCGCTAACAGCACTTAAAGGCGTTGAAGTATTACGCGACGGCGCTGCAGCGCAGTATGGCTCTGATGCTATTGCAGGTGTTATTAACTTATCTCTTAATAACTCAACCGGTATTACAACGGGTTTTGTACAATACGGCGGCACAAGTGAAGGTGACGGCGACACTATTTCAGCAGGTTTAAACCGTGGTTTTGAATTAGGTAACGAAGGCGGCTTTATTAACCTATCGCTTGAGTACCGTGATGCCGACGGCACTAACCGTGCAGAGCGCGATACGGGGGGTTCGCTTAATGTTGAACCAGGTACGCTAAGTGAAGATGTACGCTGGGGCCAAGGTAACTCAGAAAGTGAATTTACGTCGTTATTTTACAACATGGCATTACCAATGGGCGACGGCGAGCTTTACTCGTTTGGTGGCTACTCTGAGCGCACGGCGCTGGGTAATGGTTTTTACCGTAACTTTAACGAAGCCTCTAAAAACGTAACACAAGTATACAGCGATGGTTTTTTACCGCGCATATATAACGAAGCACAAGATATTTCAGTAGCACTTGGGTTTAAAGGCGATATAAACACAGACTGGACTTACGATGTATCGGCTGTTTATGGTGAAAACCAATACGATTTTACATCACGCAATACATTAAATGCTTCTTACGCGGCTGAGTATTTATTTAATAACCCAGATGCAAGCGATGCCGACATTGCAGCAAACTCAGGCCCTACTGGCGGTTACTCAGGTGGTTTTAGATTCGATCAAACAACGGTTAACCTTGATGTAAACGGTATTGTAGATATTGGCCGTAGTGAGCCTTTATATGTAACAGTAGGCGCCGAATACCGTAAAGAAAACTACGAAATAGTGCCTGGCGATGAAGCATCATACGCGTGTGGGTTAGCAAATATGGATACTTCGTACCCATCAGTAAACGATCCGGATCAATTTGCACAGTGTGGTTTTCAAGCTTATAACGGCCTTCGCCCTGAAGCGGCTAACGATAGCGACCGTAACAGCTACGCAGTTTATGTAGACGTAGAAACTATGATCACCGACGCATGGAACGTAAGTGGTGCGCTACGCTATGAAGATTTCTCAGATGCTGGGGATGATTTAATTGGTAAATTAGCAACACGTTATGAATTTTCAGATGACTTTGCAGTACGTGGTGCACTGTCTACTGGTTTTAGAGCGCCATCACTTCAACAAAGTGGTTATACAGCCTTTACAACTAACTTAGGCTCAGACGGTACATTAACGCAGTCGTTCACGGCAAACACCGGTACAGCCTTCCCAAGTGCGTTAGGCGTAGATAGCCTAGAGCTTGAAACATCAACAAACTACAGTGCTGGTTTTGTTTACGATGTAACAAGCGAGCTTTCGTTAACGGTTGATTTTTACCGCGTAGAAATTGAAGACCGTATTACACTTGGCAGCTTACTTTCGGCTGACGATGTATCGTTTAGCTCTGAAGCGGTTGCAGCGCTACAAGCAACTGGTGCAGTGCAAGCTAACTACTTCTCAAACTCGGTTGATTCTACTACGCAAGGTGTTGATATTATTGCATCGTACCGCACTGAAGTTGAAGGCGGTAATTTAGGAGTAACCTTTGCAGGTAACCTAAACGATACTAAAATTGACAGCGTAAATGCAGAAGACGGTATTCCTGAAGCGGTTGCTTTTGATGATTTACAACGCAGCTTTTTTACCGACGGACAACCAAGTGAGCGTGCAACGCTTACGTTTGACTACGAACGCGATGCCTACACATCAACCATTCGCTTTAACTACTTTGGTGAAACAGACGTAAAATACTTTGGTAACGACCATATTTCATTACCAGGTGAGCTTTCGCCTACGGGGTCATTTAAACCAACAAGTACGGTTGAGTCTGCTGTGTTAGTTGATTTAAATGTTAGTTACCAAATTAATGACATGTTTGCGCTTTCGGTAGGTGCCGATAACGTATTTGACGAAACACCAGATGAATTAGGTGATGACGAAGTACTTAATTTTATCACCAACGGCGCATTTAAATACCCAGTACGCGCATTGCCATACGGCTTTGACGGCAGAACGTACTACGCAAAAGTAAGCTTTAGTTTTTAATTATCTTACAAAAAAGTAAAGCAAACTAAGTAATATTAAGCGCAGTTATTAACTGCGCTTTTTTATGCTTTTTTATTATTAAAAAACTACCAAATGGATGTTAAAAATACTTGCGCGGTTGAAAATTAAGCCTACAATCGCCATCTCTTAAATAGGCCAATATAAAAGCCTCTTTATTATTTAACTTAAAATAACCATTAGTTGATAGGAAATATATGACTAAAAAATCTAAAACAAAAACCGCAAACACCAGCGCGGTAGACACAGGGCGAGGCGTTATAAACCACAATGCACTAGCGGCAATGGTCACCTCTAAATTATTTAAACCACAAGTGGTTAAAGCTAAAAAAGGCAAAGGCTCGTTTAAACGTAGCAACAAACATTCAGGACAAGAGTCCTATTTAATCGCGGCTTAATTAGCACCGATCAAATAGGGCTTTTGAATATAATAAGCGAGGTTTTATACCTCGCTTTTACTTTTAGTTCTTTATTATTTTAACTTCCAAGCTACCCTCTAAAAGCGCAGCGCCTCTAAACCTCTTTGTGAATAACAGCCCTTAAAATATGAATGCATAAAGAGAAGAAAAAGAGGAGTAAATGAGCAGACAAAGTCCATTTTTTTAAGTTAGATGATATTTCACCACCGAGGCGCTGTGCGCTACACAAAGAAAACACGAGTAATGGTTAGTCACTACTCCTTGTTTTCTCCTTCACTTCTCGGTGGTGATTTAATTACTTGTTTACTAATGCATCCGACTAAATGTAAAAGCGGTGCTTTTAAACGCCAGCAAGCTGCGCGTCCACAGGTGTTTAACTCAAGTTAAAGTATGGTCTGTAGAAGAAACGTGCTCACGTTAGAAGTGTAGTTTTTAACCTTTAAAACTATTATTTTTAACTGTTTGTGATGGGTTTTCACCAAATAGTTGCGTGTAATCTTTAGCAAATTGTCCCGCGTGCCAAAATCCCCAATTGGCTGCTATTACTGAAATGGGCTTATCTTGGTTTGGTTTTTTTAGCTCTCGCCTTACGTTATTTAAGCGTGTTAAACGTAAAAACCGCAAAGGGTTAATTCCTAAAATACTCTCAAAGCTATACTGAAGTGTGCGCCTACTTACAAAGGAAAGCTCGCACAGCTCGGTTATGGTTATTGGGTTTTGTGGATTTGTGGCCACGTAATCTTTTACTTTATCTACTACGGCTTTGCGGTGTTTATAACTTGGCGCAATATTTTGCTGCGTATTGTCTGCTTGTAATAAGTGTAGTGCCAACATGTTTAGCATATCTTGTTGTGATTCGGTTCTAAGTCCAAAGCCCTTGCCTACAACCATGCTATTAATTATTTGTCTTGCCGTTTGCAAAGATGAGTTGCTCACCGATAAACGAGCTGATTGTGCAGATGCCAGGTTTTTCAATGTTACGCCTTGGAGCTGCGCCATATATTCAATTGAGTTCCAATCGATTACCAAACCATAAATATTAAATTGCTCAGGGGTTATCAACTCAAAGTCGTTATCACTTGTACGGCACATAAATTGATTACTTGCCACACTTAAACCATTAATTTTACTTTGCTGTGACTGACAAGGAATGCCGAGCCAAACCGAATTAGGGGCTATGTTACATTGCTGACGAAGCGCTCGCTCAGTGTATTCTTTAAACACATGAATATTGGCGTAATCCGTTTCTTCAATACAACCATAAAAGCTGCCGTCGCTCATTTGATCGTATTTTTGCTGCCATTGAGTAAGGCTATGCGCTTGCTCGTCTATATCGTGTGTTTGCACCTTGCTCTTTAGTGGTGCGCTGAAGCTACTTTGCTGCGCCATATCGGGGATGCTCTTTTTCGTTACACTTTCATTATGCTTAAGTTAACACCGCTTTGCGTGTGTAACCAATTGAATTGGATTAATAAATAATCTTTTGCCGAAATTCGATAGTTACTTGGTACAAAATAAGCTGTCTTGTAACTATTCAATATTGATTTATAGCTAAAGATGCAGCAAAACCTATACCAAGGTTGATCATATTAGTTATGTGGAGTAAATCATGGGGCAAGCGTACAGTTACACTTTAGGTACACATACTTATAAATTCAAGAACTTAGCCCAGTTAATGGCTAAAGCTACACCGCAGCGTTCGGGTGATCGCTTAGCGGGCGTAATTGCACAATCAGCACAAGAACGTGCTGTGGCACAAATGACATTGGCGGATATACCTCTTAAAACATTTTTAAATGAGGTACTTATTCCCTACGAAGATGACGAAATTACACGCTTAATTATTGACGAGCACGATGCAAATGCCTTTATGGCTATTGCACATTTAACCGTAGGCGATTTTCGTAATTGGCTTTTAAGTGACTTTGCAACACCTGCTGTACTTGCAAGTATAAGGCAAGGTATTACGCCGGAAATGGCTGCTGCTGTTAGCAAAATAATGCGCAATCAAGATCTCATATTAATTGCTAAAAAGTGCCATGTTACGAGTGCTTTTAGAAATACTATTGGCCTCCCCGGGCGTTTATCTACACGTTTACAACCAAATCACCCAACTGACGATATTAATGGTATTGCTGCATGCATGCTTGATGGTTTGCTATACGGTAATGGCGATGCAGTAATAGGTATAAACCCTGCAACCGATAACGTTGCCCAAGCCATTAAATTAATGACGTTAATGGATGATGTTATTCAAAAGTACGCCATACCAACCCAAAGCTGCGTGCTCACCCATGTTACTAACACCATTGAATGTATAGAAGCTGGCGCACCGGTTGATTTAGTATTTCAGTCGATTGGTGGCACAGAGGCTACTAATTCAAGTTTTGGTTTTAATTTAAATACCTTAGCTGAAGCGCAAGATGCCGCTTTGAGTTTAAAGCGTGGCACTGTTGGCAATAATGTAATGTATTTTGAAACTGGGCAAGGCAGTTCGCTTTCAGCAAATGCGCATCATGAGCTTGATCAGCAAACGTGTGAAGCTCGCGCTTATGCCGTTGCTCGTAAGTTTAACCCGTTACTGGTAAATACCGTGGTAGGGTTTATTGGCCCTGAATATTTGTTTGATGGTAAAGAAATTACCCGAGCAGGACTTGAGGATCACTTTTGCGCTAAGTTACTAGGCATACCGATGGGATGCGATGTGTGTTACACCAATCATGCAGAGGCTGATCAAAACGATATGGATAACTTGCTTACGCTATTAGGTGTTGCTGGTTGCTCGTTTGTAATGGGAATACCTGGCTCTGACGATATAATGCTTAATTACCAAACTACGTCGTTTCATGATGCATTATATGTTCGCCGTGTACTTGGCTCTAGACCTGCCCCCGAGTTTGAAGCATGGCTAAGCAAAATGAAAATAATGCAAAGCACTTCCGATATTACACTTTCAGATACCTTGCCTCCCGCTTTTGCTAAACCTCTGGGTGCAATTACTGGAGGTGGCTCATGAAATCACGTTTAAAACAGAGCACTCCTTTAGATGACTCAGTAAACAAGCATAAAAATAACGGTAATGTAGTGCACAATCCTTGGAGTGATTTACGCCGTTTTACCGACGCCCGTATTGGGCTTGGGCGTGCGGGTATAAGTTTGCCAACCTCAGAAATGCTGGCTTTTCAGCTATCTCATGCACAAGCGCGCGATGCAGTGAGTTTTCCGCTTGATATTAACGAAATGACTGAGCAACTAGGCAGTATTAGCGTATTAAAAGATGTTGCCCCTCCCCTGCATTTACACAGCCAAGCTGTTGACAGGGTTACTTACCTTCAGCGACCTGATTTAGGCCGCAAGCTTGATGAAAATGGTAGGCAAATACTTCTCAGCTATATGAATAAACAAAAGCACACTACACAGGCTAAATACGATTTAGCGATTGTAGTGGTTGATGGACTCTCCTCGTTAGCGGTACAAAAAAATGCATGCCCATTTATAACAGAGCTATTAGCGCACCTTACAACAGACAAGCAATTTAAAATTGCCCCCATTACTTTGGTTGAACAAGGTCGAGTAGCAATTGGCGACGATATAGGTGAGTTGCTAAATGCGCAGGTGGTTATGGTGTTAATAGGAGAGCGCCCAGGACTTAGTTCGCCAGATAGCCTTGGCTTGTATTTAACATGGGAGCCTAAAACAGGACTTAACGATGCATGTCGTAATTGCATATCGAATATTCGCCCAGCAGGCCTACCTTATACAGAAGCGGCTAGGCGTGCGCTGTACTTATTACGTGAAGCTAAAAAACTAAAACTAACTGGGGTTAATTTAAAAGACCGTACACAAGACGATGTAATTGAGCATCAGGTTTCAACCACTAACTTTTTAATTGCTGAGTAATTTTAATTAAAAACACATGAAATAAAACAATAAAAACTAAACATCAACGGAGAAGGGTTATGTCTACTAATAATACAGAGTACCTTGCTAAAAGACAGTTAAAACGAGGTACTGCGGGGTGGTTATTACTCGCAGGTTTGGGTGTGTCGTATGTAATATCGGGTGACTTTGCAGGTTGGAACTTTGGTATTGCCGAAGCGGGTTGGGGTGGCTTTGCCATTGCTGCAGTGTTAATGGCAGTTATGTATTTAGCGCTGGTATTGTCGCTTGCTGAAATGTCAGCTGCAATACCTGCAGCAGGCGGTGGTTATAGTTTTGCGCGCCAAGCTATGGGGCCTGCGGGAGGCTATTTAACCGGGCTTGCGGTATTAATTGAATACGCCTTAGCACCCGCTGCTATTGTTATTTTTATAGGCTCTGCAGTTGAAGCCCTTACCGGATTTAATGGACCATGGGTATATGCATTATTTTACTTACTATTTGTGGGAATTCATTTAGCAGGCGTAGGAGAAGCACTTAAAGTAATGATGGTAATAAGTGGTTTAGCAGTATTAGCTATTATTGCAACGGCTTTTGTTTTAATTACAAATTTTGATGCATCACGCTTATTTGACGTCCCCGTAACCGATGCAGTGGGAGCCAGTGAGTTTTTACCTTTAGGTTGGTACGGGGTTTGGGCTGCATTACCGTTTGCCATGTGGTTATTTTTAGCGGTTGAAGGTGTACCGCTTGCTGCAGAAGAGGCAAAAGATCCCGCTAAAGATGTGCCAAAAGGCATTATTGGTGCAATGATCTTTTTGTTATTTACTGCTTTTTTAGTTGTTGTTTTAGTGCCTGGCGCTGGCGGTGCTGCTGCAATGGGCGCAAGTGCTGTACCTTTGGTTGATGCATTAAATGCATCGGGTAGTGAGGCCTTAGCAACTGTAGTAAATATATTAGGGCTTGCGGGTTTAGTTGCTTCGTTTTTCTCTATTATTTATGGTTATAGTCGCTTAGTGTTTGCTTTATCTAGAGCCGGATATTTATCGCGTTCGTTGTCGATTACGACTAATCGCAAAGTGCCAGCACGTGCGTTGATTGTACCTGCCGTATTTGGTTTTTTAGTATCACTTAGTGGCGAGGGTGATTTAATACTTGCAATGGCTGTAGTAGGTGCAACTGTATCGTATGCATTAATGGCGCTGAGCCATATTTTGCTACGCGTTAAACAACCTGATTTACCTCGCCCGTATAAAACCCCAGGGGGCGTAGTAACTTCAAGTATCGCTTTAGTGCTTTCGCTTATAGCATTAACGGGTGTGTATGCGTTCGACCCTCGTGCATTTTTATACACTATAATGCTGTTTATTGTGGGCGCCGTATATTACTTTGGCTACAGCTCAAAACACTTAGTTGCTAAAAGCGCTGATGAAGAGTTTGCAATGTTGGCAGATGCAGAATCTGATTTAGAGATGGCTAAGTAAATATTAATAGTTATTATAAGTGAGGCTAACCCTCACTTATATTTTTATACAAGCAATACGGTGTAAAAATAGTGCATGCATGTAAATATCAAGCCCCTTATCTACTTTATTAATATCATTTAAAGCTAAAACTTTATGCTGCCGCGTAGCGCTTTGTTTTGCCCATGCTTGGTTTTTTTGTCCATGCGCTTTCGCTGTGAATTACGGCTGGGCTTGGTGGCTCGACGCGCTTTATTAACTACCGTAGCACTAAGGATTAAATCCTTTAAACGCTTAAGGGCATCTTCTCTGTTTAGCTCTTGGGTACGGTGGCTTTGCGCTTTAATGATTAAGACGCCGTCTTTGGTAATTCTTGTATCATTTAATGCAAGTAAGCGTTCTTTGTAGAAGTCAGGTAATTTAGAGCGGTTAATGTCAAAACGTAAATGAATTGCACTTGCTACTTTATTAACATTTTGACCACCGGCACCTTGCGAACGAATAGCTGTGAGCTCTAGTTCCCATTCATCGATAGTGACAGTATTTGAAATTGTTAACATTGTGTTCAGCTCTATTTGTCAAAAATACATTATATCATCAGTACATTAGCTTGTGGTGAATCAACTAAATTCTTAGAACTTAAATAAATTCTCATAAATTGTACTATAAATCAGCCAATATTTTATTTTGTGTTGGCAAGTGTTGCTTATTAGCTTCTAATTGGCACTACTTTAATACTAGGAAATGCTCAATGAAAAAAATACTTGTATCACTTAGCTTATTAGCGATGAGTTTCTCAAGCCTTGCAGAGGATATTAACGAAGGTCAACTTCAAAGCTATATGAAAGCACTGCCAGCTGTGACTAGCTGGGCAAGCAGCCAAGAGTCGTTAAAAGACTTAGATTTAGCAAGTATGCTAGGTGGTTCTGCAGATCAAAGTGTTGGCGAACAAAGCTCTTTAGCTAACAGTGCATTAAGCATGATTAAAGAACAAGACCTATACAAAAGCTTTGCGAGTGTTACAAACCGTTACGGTTTTACGCCAGAGCAGCTAGTAACTGTAGGTTCTGAAGTATCAATGGCTTATATCGAAAATCTTAAGTCGGGCCTTTCGGCTGATAACCAAGAAACTGCTAATAAAGTAATGGGCGGTTTTCAAAGTATGAAAAGTGCTAAAGATAAAGGCGCTAGCTCATTAATGGGTTCGTTTGGTAAATCGTCAAGCGCAGCTGAGGAGTCTACAGAATCTTTAGTAAGCGAAAACAACCTTGAACTTGTGAGCGAATATATGCCACAACTACAAAAGCTTTTTGCACTTTTATAAGTTTTATTGCTTTAAAAAAAGCGGGCTTATCTAGCCGTGAAATTAAAACGCATAAAAAACGGGGGAGTATTCAATACTCCCCCGTTTTTATTTAGCGTACAGATTATTTAAGATCGAACCTGTCTGCGTTCATTACTTTTACCCATGCATTTACAAAGTCATGTACAAAACGTTCTTTATTATCGTCTTGTGCATAAAACTCACTTAGGGCACGTAAAATAGAGTTTGAACCAAACACTAAATCTACGCGTGTGGCAGTCCATTTAATAGTGCCTGTTTTGCGCTCAACAATATTATATATACCTGGCTCTAGTGGCTTCCAGTTGTTAGCCATGTCGGTTAGGTTTACAAAAAAGTCGGTAGATAGCGTGCCTACATTATCGGTAAATACGCCATGTTTAGTGCCTGCGTAGTTTGTGCCTAGTACACGCATGCCGCCCATAAGTGCAGTCATTTCTGGTGCTGTTAAGCCCATTAATTGGCTGCGCTCTAACAATAGCTCTTCTGAGGATACGCTAAAGTCATTTTTAAGGTAGTTTCTAAATCCATCATGAACAGGCTCAAGCGGATCGAACGATTCTGCATCAGTCATTTCGTCTGTTGCGTCCCCTCGTCCTGGTGCAAATGGTACTGTTACATTAACACCGGCTTGTTTTGCAGCTTGCTCTACAGCCGCTGTACCACCTAAAACGATTAAATCAGCCATGCTTACTGGCTTAGATAAACCCGCCTGTACTTTTTCAAGGGCACTAAGCACACTTGCTAAGCGCTCTGGCTCATTACCTTGCCAATCTTTTTGTGGTGCTAAACGAATACGTGCGCCATTTACGCCACCGCGACGATCAGAACCACGATACGTACGTGCACTATCCCACGCTGTATTTATTAAATCACTTGCACTTACACCGCAATCAAGTAGCTGTGCTTTTAAGCTTGTGATTTCATCGTCTGATAATGTGTAATCAACTGCTGGAATAGGATCTTGCCAAATTAGGTCTTCGCTTGGTACATCTTTACCTAAGTAACATGCTTTAGGACCTAAATCGCGGTGAGTTAGCTTAAACCATGCGCGTGCAAATACATCAGAGAAGTATTCAAAGTCGTTATAAAAACGCTCAATTATTTTACGGTACGCAGGGTCCACTTTCATGGCCATATCGGCATCGGTCATCATTGGGTTTAAACGAATTGATGGATCTTCTACGTCTACTGGTTTGTCTTCTTCTTTAATATTTACAGGTTCCCACTGATGAGCGCCAGCTGGGCTTTTAGTGAGTTCCCATTCGTAATTTAAAAGTAAGTGGCAGTATCCGTTATCCCATGTAGTTGGGTGTGTGGTCCATGCGCCTTCAAGGCCTGAAGTTACAGTATGACGACCAAAGCCGCCTTCTTTGGTGCTGTTCCAACCTAAACCTTGCTCGTGTACGTCTGCTGCTTCTGGCTCTGGACCTAAGTGCTCTGCTTTACCATTACCGTGAGTTTTACCCACTGTATGGCCGCCCACTGTTAATGCTGCGGTTTCTTCATCGTCCATCGCCATGCGAGCAAATGTTTCACGTACGTGATCTGCCGTTTTTTGTGGATCGGGTATACCATTAACACCTTCAGGGTTAACGTAAATTAGGCCCATTTGTACTGCGGCTAATGGGTTTTCCATGGTGTCTGGTTTTTCTACATTGTCGTAGCGTTCATCACTTGGTGCTAACCATTCTTTTTCTGCACCCCAGTAAATATCTTTTTCTGGATGCCAAATGTCTTCACGGCCGCCCGCAAAACCATAAATTTTAAGACCCATTGATTCGTATGCCATATTACCAGCAAGAATAAATAAATCGGCCCATGAAAGTTTGTTACCGTATTTTTTCTTAAGTGGCCATAAAAGTCTGCGTGCTTTATCTAAGCTTGCGTTATCTGGCCATGAATTTAAAGGCGAGAAACGTTGGTTACCGGTACTTGCGCCACCACGACCATCAGATAAACGGTACGTACCCGCTGAGTGCCATGCCATACGAATCATTAAACCACCGTAATGGCCCCAATCGGCAGGCCACCAATCTTGGCTGTCGGTCATAAAGGTTTTTAAGTCGGCTTTAACTTCGTCTAAATCTAGAGATTCAAATGCTTCTGCGTAGTTAAAATTAGTACCGTATGGATTTGATTTAGTATCGTGTTGATGAAGAATGTCTAAGTTGAGTGTGTTTGGCCACCAATCGGTGTTTACTTTAGAAACAACTGAATTACTACCGTGCATAACAGGGCATTTACCCGCTGTTGGCTTGCTCATTGTGAAATCCTTAAAATAGAAAAGTAAAATACTTAAACAATCAGTATTATTGCTTATGTGTTTATAACTTTTTAAAAAGTAACGGTTATTTTTATTTAATAGGCTTACTTTTTACTCAGCGTGCCTACCTAAGTGCTTACGTATCCTTAATATAGGCGTATAAATTATGCTACGCCAGCCTCAACATACTATTTAAAACGATTGCTCCAATTTATATTTTTGATTGCCCTTACGTTAATGATGTATTTAACAATAGGCTTAAAGTGGCGTTTAAAATAATAGTAAAAAAGTCAGATGGTGCGCATATAAAGCATTACGCAAAATAAAAATTTAAAAATCGGTGAATTAACCTTAATCTTTTTACTAGACCTGTGATCGAATTGAAAAATTTCGGCGTAATGGTATGTGAAGGGTTTGAAAGTGGCTTTAGTTTACTAAAGCGCACATTGGAATACCCCCCTTCACCATGAAATTGTAGTTAGATAGTTATAATGATAAAGGTGCATTACTTAAGCCCAATGCACCTTTACTTTATAAACCGAATACTTTGAGTATTTTTATATTTTTAACTAGTTGAATTGAATTAAGTATTTGTTCATAAAGATTCAGTTAGTATGAAGTTGTTCTCCTGTGAATCCCTACGACATATTGTTGTTTTAAGCAGTTTTTGCCAGCTCACCTTGAGCTGGTTTTTTTTTGCCTATTTTTACTCAAATTACCTGGGCATGGTAATATGCTCACGCTTTACCCTATTATTCTAAGCTCACTAGGCTAAAAAAATTTTACAACTATTGCTCCTATCTAAATTAGGTCAATTTTAATCCACAAAGAACAACACGCCCTAGTGCCATTAAGCCCTGCATGTTAAAGTTATTACAGTAATTAATTTAATTAGGCGTACCAATGCGTTATTACCTATCTGTACTTTTTGTTTGTTTAAATTTGTTTTCAGGCATAGTGAACTCTGCTGAAAAGCAACCAGCTTCACCTACAGCACAACAAGAGCAACAAGCTCTTCAACAACTCAAAGAGCCTATGTATAAGCCGCTAATGGAGCGCTACATATTAGATGAGCTAAAAGCAGTTAGGCAAGATCAGCAAAAGCTTCGTGAAGATGTAACTAAGCAGGTTACTCATGCGCAGCTTGATACTGCCGATCGCGCATTAACGTACACTACAGATACCATTAATAATGTGTTTTTTATAATTACCGCTACGGCGTCGATTTTAGTTTTAGTGGGTTGGAACTCGTTGCGCGATGTTAAAAACAAAGTAGAAGATATTGTAAATACGCGTGTGAGTGTAATTACAGACGAGTATGAAGACCGATTAAAAATTCTTGAAGAAAAACTACGCGTTCGCTCAGAAGAAATACTCAGCAACCAAGAGCGCATATCGGTGACTAACGAAGTTCATTCGTTGTGGATGCGCGCAAACCTAGAAAGTGATTTTGCAAATAAAATTGAAATTTTTGATGAAATACTCAATCGCAAACCTGAAGATGTTGAAGCCATTGCTTATAAAGCCGATGCACTACTAGAAATTAATGAAACAGCACAAGCCATTGAGCTGTGTAATCAAGCTATTGATATAGATAGTGACTATGGTTATGCCTATTGGCAACGAGCATGTGCTTATGCACTAACACATAAGCATGCTGATGCCTTAGCCGATATTAAAATGGCACTTGAATACTCTCCAAACTTACGTAATGAATTATTACATGAGAGCGCATTTGCAAGCCTGCATGACAACGACAGCTTTAATACGATAGTGGCTGGTGAAGTTGTTTAAGCACTCAGAATTTGGCCTGTATGATTAGGCGCAACACCATAAAAAAGGGCCTTGGCCCTTTTTTGTTTTTAAAGGTAAAGTTTGTTGTGTAATTAGAAGCTTAACTGCGCTCTACAAACTCAGCTCTAGCGTAGAGCTAAGATCAAAAGTGATTAATTGACAAAGAGGTTTAGAGACGCTGCGCTTTTAGAGAAGAGCTTAGAAGTTAAAATAATAAAAACAATCAGAAACTGTGCTTCTAACATGAGCAACAAGTCATACTCTAAACTTGGTATAAACACAGCTATTCGCGCAGGTTACAAGCTTTTAAAGCAACGCTTGTACTTTTATAATGCCGAGTCAGCATTGGTTTTGCTCTTCTCATTTGCTCCTCCTTTTCTTCTCTGCGTGCATATTGTTTTTTAGGGCTGTTATACACAAATAGGTTTAGAGATGCTGCGCTTTTAGAGTAGTTAGCTTAAGTACTTCTCGCGCGAGCAAGCTTAGTGCCTACCTGAGAAACTTACACTCAGCAGTTTAATTTACCTGTAGACGCGCTGCTTGCAGGCGTTTAAAAACGTAGTTTTTAGGATGGTTGAATTAAATGCTACCCATTTTCTTCAGGCATAAAAAAAGCCGCATAAAATGCGGCTTTGGAGGTTAGTCTCACTTCACTTTGGGCGTGTCTCCAAAACTTAGTGAATACGTTACCAAGGAACTGTTATGTATTATTTAAGCTATTGACTCTAATGCAATTTTAACCATTTCGTTAAACGTGCTTTGACGCTCATCAGCAGGTGTTGCTTCACCGGTGATTACGTGGTCACTTACTGTAAATAATGCCATTGCATTTGCGCCGTATTCAGCTGCAACGCCATATAAACCGGCTGTTTCCATATCTACTGCTAGCATGCCTAACTTGTCTAAGTCTTTATAGAACGAGTCGTCTGCTTGGTAGAAAGTGTCGGTTGTAAATACGTTACCTACTTTTGCCTCTATTCCTAGCTCTTTAGCGGCGTTTACACCGTTTAAAAGTAGGTCAAAGTTAGCAATAGCAGCAAAATCGTAGCCACGAACACGTGCTCGGTTTACGTTTGAATCTGTGCTTGCACCTTGTGCAAAAATTACGTCACGGATTTTGATATCTGTGCCAATACCACCACACGTACCAATACGTATAATATTTTTAACGCCAAAGCTTACAATTAGCTCACGTGCATAAATAGACATTGATGGAATGCCCATGCCTGAACCCATGATGCTTACTGGCTTACCTTTGTAAGTACCAGTGAAACCGTACATGTTACGAACACCTGTAACTTGTACTGCATCATCTAAAAAGTTTTCAGCAATATATTGCGCACGTAGCGGATCGCCTGGCATTAATACTGTTTCGGCGAAATCACCAACGTTTGCACTGATATGCGGAGTACTCATTAATTGTTTTCCTTTTTATTTGGCGTTGTTAGCTCATTTAAAAAGCTGTCGCCGTAATCAAGCGCAGATAAGTTAAACCACTGTGCCAGTGTTTGACCGATATCTGCAAAGCTGTTGCGTTCACCTAGAGGTGTGTTACTCATACCTGGTTTATATGCAATAACCGGTACGTATTCGCGAGTGTGCTCAGAACCTGGAAAGGTTGGGTCACAACCGTGATCTGCAGTGATCATTAATATATCATCTGCGTTTAACTGCTTTAGTATAGTTGGTAAATAGTCATCAAATTCTTTTAATGCTTTTGCATAACCTACTGGGTTACGGCGATGACCAAATTTTTCATCAAAATCAACTAGGTTAGTAAAGATTAAGCTATGATCTGGTGCGCTTTTCATTACTTCGTTGGTTTTTTCTAGCAAGTTCATAAGCCCAGGTGCTTTATGCTTTTGGGTTATGCCCTGATGCGCGTAAATATCTGAAATTTTACCAATACTAATTACTTCGCCGCCGTCTTTTGCTAACACATCTAGCAATGTTGGTGCTGGCGGAAGCACTGAATAGTCGCGACGATTACCCGTTCGAGCAAAGTCTTGGCTATTTGAACCCAAAAATGGCCGCGCAATCACTCGTCCTATATTCATTTCATCAAGTAGCGCCCGTGCGATTTCGCAAACTTGATAAAGCTTCTCTAGGCCGAATGACTCTTCATGCGCGGCTATTTGAAACACGCTATCAGCTGAGGTGTAACAGATTGGTTTACCTGTTTTTACGTGCTCTTCACCTAGCTGTTCTAAAATGGTTGTTCCCGATGCATGGCAGTTGCCTAAAATGCCAGGAATACCAGTACGAGCTATAAACTCGTCTATAAATTCTTGTGGGAAACTTGGCTGTGTTTTTGGGAAATATCCCCAATCAAATAACACAGGTACTCCTGCCATTTCCCAATGACCTGATGGCGTGTCTTTTCCGCTAGATAATTCTTTAGCGTAACCCCATGCCCCTTGAGAAGCTTGGCGGTCTGAAATTAAACACGGTTCTCCACCGGCAGCTTCACATGCATCCACTAACCCAAGTTTTGATAGGTTAGGAAGCGATAATGCAGCGCCTGTTTCGTCGTAATATGCTTTTAGTAAGTGAGCGAATGTATTAGCCCCAAGATCGCCGAATTTATCTGCATCTGGTGCTGCACCGATTCCTAGGCTATCTGCCATTAAGATAATTGCTCTTGCCATTTTGACCTCACTTTGATTCTAGGTGGTTACTTTATCCGCTGATCGATTTTTCCGTACAGGACAAAAGTCCTGTTTCATAAAACCTAAACATTATAAATTTGCATTCTTAAGCGAAGCAAAAGAGATTAATCGTGTCTTTTTTGCTATTGTGATCTACCAACAATATATCCTTCTGTGTGGGTGAGAACTTTAGTGACACGAACTACTATTATAGCTATTGCAGGCGCGTCTGCGTCGGGCAAATCTCTTTTTAGCCAAACTATATACAATGAATTGGTTAATGAGCTTGAACCAGGCGCTATCGCCATTATTGAAGAAGATGCTTACTACAAGGATCAGTCGCATTTACCGATGGCGCATCGTACGCAAACGAATTACGACCATCCTGATGCATTTGAACATGCGTTAATGCTTGAGCATTTAACACAGCTTCGTAGTGGAAATTCAGTTGAAGTACCAACGTATGATTATGCACAGCATACACGTAGCGAGAAAACTCGCCGAGTGCCTGCTGCTAAAATACTCATTGTTGAAGGTATTTTATTATTGAGTGACAAAGCGCTTAATAAAGAATTTGATATTAAGGTGTTTATAGATACGCCTTTAGATATTTGCTTAATGCGTCGTATGCAACGTGATATGGAGCAACGAGGCAGAACATTACAATCTGTTGTTGAGCAGTATCAAGCAACTGTTAGACCGATGTTTTATCAATTTATTGAGCCTTCTAAGCATAACGCAGATTTAGTTGTGACTCGAGGCGGTATGAACCGCGTTGCGATTGATATAATAAAAAGTAAGATAAAATATTTACTACAAGAATAACAACGGGAAACATTTGTATGACAACATTTATGAGCTTAGTGGGCATGTGTGTGCTACTAAGCATTGCCTTTGCGGCATCAACTAATCGCAAGGCAATTAATTTAAGAACCGTTGGTATAGCATTTGCGATGCAAGTTGTTATTGGCGGTTTTGTCCTGTTTTTTGAAGCAGGAAAAAATGTGTTAACGAGCATGTCAGCAGCCGTATCGTCGGTTATTGGTTATGCAAACGACGGTATTGGGTTTTTGTTTGGCCCACTTGCCTCACAAGACACATTAGGTTTTATTTTTGCGATTCAAGTTTTGCCCGTTATCGTGTTTTTCTCAGCACTTGTTGCTGTGTTGTATCACCTTGGCATTATGGATTGGATAATTAGGATTTTAGGCGGCGGTTTACAAAAATTATTGAAAACCTCTCGCACAGAATCGCTTTCAGCGACAGCAAATATTTTTGTTGGCCAAACTGAAGCACCGCTAATAGTTAAGCCATTTATAGCAACAATGACTAAATCGGAATTGTTTGCAGTGATGGTAGGTGGCTTAGCCACTGTGGCAGGCTCTGTAATGGCCGGTTACGTTATTATTGGCGTAGATCTTAAGTATTTAATAGCAGCGAGCTTTATGGCTGCTCCAGGTGGTTTTTTAATGGCCAAGATGATTGTGCCAGAAACTGAAACGCCTAAAGATAACTTAGCTGATTTAGATTTAGATGACGAAGATAAGCCTGTAAATGTAATTGATGCAGCTGCATCAGGTGCAGCAAACGGTATGCATTTAGCACTTAATGTAGGTGCAATGTTACTTGCTTTTGTAGCGCTAATTGCACTACTAAACGGTTTATTAGGTGGTATTGGTGGGTGGTTTGATTACCCAACATTAACGCTTCAAGAAATATTAGGTTATGTATTTGCTCCTGTTGCATGGTTACTAGGTGTGCCATGGGATGAAGCAATTATAGCCGGCAGCTTTATTGGTCAAAAGATAGTAGTGAACGAGTTTGTTGCTTACTTAGACTTTATAAATTATCGCGATACGTTAAGCGCGCACACACAAGCAATTGTTACTTTTGCTCTATGTGGCTTTGCTAACTTATCATCGATAGCCATTTTACTAGGTGGGTTAGGCGGTATGGCGCCTAGTCGGCGGAAGGATATCGCACGCTTAGGGCTCAGAGCAGTGTTAGCAGGATCTATGGCTAACCTTATGAGCGCAGCAATTGCTGGGTTTTTCCTCTCGCTAGCTTAGAAACTTATTGAGATGAACACCGGTGTTGCAAAACAAGAGGATAGCGCTTTAAGGGGTTAAAGCTCTATCTGACTTGAACGATACTTCACCAAGGGCCGCAAGGCCCTTTTATCGTTTTAGGCCTTCCACATTTATACACTCCCCCACCTTTAAGCTATTTAACCTTATTTATGGTTATATATAACTCAAATAAACCAATATCTTAGTAACAAAGTCACATAAATATTTTTTGTGTTTTTCGTATTTTCAGCCACACTTATATTACTTAAGCTAACCGACTAACGATCCGCTATTGTGAAATATATTCTTTATTCTCTTTTTTTAATTTGCTCTGTGTATGTTCAAGCAAAAGAACCCATCCTTGTTGTTACAGAGTTAGCACCGCCAAACCAGGTGTTGATTGATGGTGAGGTAGCAGGTGAAGGTACTCAATTTATTAGAGATATATTTGCTGAGGCTGATCTAACACCTAACATTCAAATGTACCCTTGGGCACGTGCTTATAAAATTGCAGATGAGCTTAAAAATACCTTTATATACAGCCTTGCACGCACTGTAGAGCGAGAAGACAAATTTTATTGGATAGGACCTGTCGGACGTTTTGAACTAGGCTTTATTGGCCTATCAGAGCGAGATGATCTTATTATAAACACTACTGAACAAGCCAAAGTGTACAAAATTGCTATGCAGCGCAATGATTTTTCAACACAAACCCTCGCAAAACTGGGGTTTGAAGTTGTTTTAACCTCTGATATTCAAAAGTCATACTCTTTACTACTCGCTAAAAAAGTAGATTTAATTGTAGACGATCCTTTATATATGCAGCAGATGAGTGATTATCTAAAGCTCAAACCAGCACACTTAAAGTTTATTTATAAAATAGATGAGCTAACAATTGATGCTTATTTAGCTGCGAATAAAAAAGCAGATATGCATTTAATAGAATCACTGCAAGCTGCATTTTTAAAAATAAAGCAAAAGAAAGGGCTGCCTTACTGGTACTAACATTAGCGCTTATAACGTTTTTTATAAGCCGAAAAGTTATCCTTCTTTTTAAGCTTTTCAAACTCCCTATTAAAACGCTCTACAATGTAATTGGGTACTGATTTATTAAACGCGATGTAGTTACCTGCTATCTCAGGTAATGGTAATTCCTGCAGCCTAACGACATCGTCTTCACTATACCCAAAAGGCGAAAGTTGATAACCAATGGTGTATTCAGAGCCTAAAATCAAATCTATTTTACTATTTAAAAACAAGTGCATATATTGCTTTTCATCACCTATGGACAAAAGGTTTTTACCTGCTTCAAACCCTACTTTTTTAATTATGGATTCGTAAATATCCCCTCTTACGATAGCAAGTGAAAACTGCTTTGCTTCATTTAAGCTATTCATTTTTAACTGAGTATTTTTTTTAAGTTTATAAAAAAATGTTTCACTGGATGCCAAAGGCCCTACCCAATTAAAAATAGGCGTTCTTTGAGATGTTTTAGCGATAGAGATAATACCTGAATGCTTATCTTTTTGGGCTAGGCTGTAAGCACGTTTCCAAGGAAGTATTTTAAATTCACAGGTAATGTCTGACGCAATGCATACATCTTTTACAATATCGAGATTTATGCCAACAAGTTGACCCGCTTTGTTTTCAAAATTGTATGGCGAAAAGTGCTCAGTGTAGACCGTGAGCTTGAAACCTTCAGCCTGTGCGTAATGACTGATAAATATAAAAACAAGTATAAGGAAGGATTTAATGATAACGATACCTACTGATGAACTTACATTAATAATAGGTGCAGCTTAGGTTGAGTCAAATTTCAGACACAAAAAAAGCGCCTTAAGCGCTTTTTTTCATTTTACTTAAAAAGTAAAATTATACAGCTGTGATGTTATCAGCTTGTGGACCTTTTTGACCTTGTGAAAGAGTGAACTCTACACGTTGGCCTTCAGCTAAAGTTTTGAAACCTTCGCTTTTGATTGCTGAGAAATGTGCGAAAACGTCTGGGCCATTTTCTTGCTCGATGAAACCAAAACCTTTAGACTCGTTGAACCACTTAACTGTACCTGATACGATGTTAGACATTGTAATATCCTGATATAAAATAAAAAATATGCTCATAAGAGCGGGTGTAGCAAAAAATGAGATGGTACTTTAAAAACTTCAGGACGGTACTACAAGTATTACTTATACAACATCGAAATGGAGATTTATAGCTTACATGCTTTCTTTCTAGCTGCAGCCCACTATATAGATTTTTTAAAATATGTCAAGTACCTATCTATAATCAGAGTGATAAACAACCAAAACCGCTTTCCTTGGTTATTAAAATTCAAATTCTAATGCGAGCCTAAAACTATGATTTTTTTCTGATTGGCTTATCTCAGTGATAAAACCCGCTTCCCATTTTAACTGCTTTTGTCCATCAAAACGCTGCAAACCTATAAACCCAGGCCCTATGCCAACAAAGTCTTCTCCTACGTACACCTCAATAGATGGCTGAAAAGCAGAACGATAGCGATAGCGATATTGCGCTCTAAACTCGCTTTCCCATTCATTTTGAATATCCTGCCCCCACTCGTACACTAAAAAGGCATTCATAGTTAAGCTTGTTTTGCCAAACTCTTTTTCGATCACAAAACCCGAAGTTGCTTCATACACATCTTCATTATGTTTTTTTTCAAGCTCAAATAATGCCCCCCAATCAGCCCATAATTTACCTTGCTCAATTAATTGCCAGCGTAGTTCAAGCTCATAAGCTTCTAAACCAAAGTCGCCGTTGTCATCTCGCTCACCAACTAAATAACCTTCTAGTGCCATTGTATCGTTAATAGCACCGCCACCACCCAAACGCTGCGCTAGTATGTTGCCACTATCTGTTTGGTGCGACACTAACCGCCATTCAAACTCTCGCTCAAAAGGTAAAACATAGGGGTGATATACCTTATCAACAACAATTCCATCGGCCTTTGCTGGGATTGAAAGTACCAACAAACAAAAAACGGTAAAGCTAAGCGCTAAATATAGGTTGAGTGCTTTCATACACGTTCCTTAGATATTGAAGCCGAAATAACATAACAAAGTGATAAAAATATCACGCTACTAGTACTATATATAAGTACACTCATTAGATCAGGGGTAGCCTCGTAACCAACAAGAGCACGCAGTACGCGCCCGAGCTCAGAGTTTTCGCTTAATACATCGCGTAAATCCCACACGGTTGCGGTGTTGGTAATTAAGTCTATTTGGCTTGCCAAATCCAGTGCAACTAATAACTTAGCCGCGCTGTTAAAAGCAAGCAAAGTAAAAAGCGGATACATACCAAAGCGGTGCTTAATTGCATTCATTAAAAAGTACAGCAATACGCTAAAACTTAAACAAATTCCAACACCTAATAAAGTGCCAATAAATAAGCTTTGCCCTGCATCATTACTTTGCCAAAAACTGGTGAGGTAAATAATATAGTGGCTTAAATACAATGTTATTGTGCTTATAACAGCAATATAAAAAGCCGCTGATTTTTGTTTTATTGCAAATACTAATACGGCTATAAATATAGTAATACATAGCCCTATTTGTGAGTACTCTAGCCCTTGGTGTTCAAACCACTGGCTCACCCACGAAGCACTTTGCATGTACAAAAACGACATGAGCGCGCCAATTAATAAAGCAGATCCTATTTTTAAAGCGCTTTGTTTTTTAACCACTTGTAGTAGCACTAATAAAATAGCCACAGGTAGCAATTGATTAAGGCTCATGACTAAACTAGTTATTAGCATGCTGCGCCTCCTCATCACTAACTATTACAACGCCCCTTGCTGTATTGGGCGAAAACTCACCAAAAAATTCGTAATACCCTTTACTAAGCGGTCCTATATAAATAATGCTTTTACGGTTTGGGTAGAGTACTTTTTCTCTGTTTAGATCAAAGCTATCAAACTCTTCTGGTGTGCTATCTTGGTTTTCTATCAATAGCTTTACTTTTTTATTCGCGGGAATGGTAATTTGTGAGGGATAGAACAAGTGATCTTTCAAAACAATAAGGTACTCTTTACTCGCCGCGTTAAACGACAAAAATAGCAAACAACAAAGGCACTGATTAAATAAACGTTTAGTCACTTTTTACTCCTGTAAAAGTAACCTTAACGGTTAGCCCACCTAAAGGGCTATTCGCTAAATGAATAGTTGCGCCATAAATAGCAATTATATGTTGAACAATCGCCATACCTAAACCAGCACCTTGCTCGCCTGATGGATGCTGATCGCCACCTACGCGATAAAAACGATTGAATATTCGCTCTTTTTGCTCATCAGTCATACCCGCACCAGAATCATCAATTTGCCAACTAAAGCCGTTATTACTTGATACTAATTTAATTATAATTTGACCATTATTGGGTGTGTATTTTATGGCATTGCTAAGTAAATTAGCGATAAGCGTGGTTAATGTAAACTCATCACCATTAATTACAAAATCATCGCCTTCAAGACTAATGGTTTGGTTTTTTTCATCTATTTTGTCGTATTGCTCCGATACGACTTGCTGAGTAATCGTTAGCAATGATTGTTCGCTAAATTGCCTCTGCCATTGTTCAGGCTGAGTGCGTCCTAAAATTAGCATTTGCTCAACAATATTACTTAAGCGATTAATGCCTTGCGACATAGCTTGTAATTCTTGATGGTCTTGCAGATTACTTTGTTTATTAGCCAAATTATGTACATTAATTTTTAAACTACTAAGCGGGGTACGTAATTCGTGAGCTGCATCTGAGGCAAAAAAGCGCTCCCGTAAGTAGGCAGTTTCTACGCGTTTAAATAAGTCGTTTAAACGATTAATAACCGGTTTAATTTCCTCGTCGGTTACTTGCCAGTTAATTGGCGTAAAGTCGTTCGCTTGGCGAGACGCCAACTGCTTAGATAATCGGGTAAGAGGGACTAATGCGTATTTAACAAAAAAGCTAATAAAAATAGCAAGCAGAGGGACTGCCCAAAGCATAGGTAACATTGCAGATAAAATAACGGTTTCAGCTAATTCAAAACGCTTTGCCATAGGTTCAGCAACGATGACTTTACGGGTGTTTTTACTCATCACAAATACCCGCATACGCTGCCCTGCTACATTGGCCGTTTGAAAGCCCTCGCTAAAACTAATTTGGTTATTCGTTAAACTCGATGAGCCACTAAGTAAATTATTATTTTGCCAAATTTGATACAACAACTGAGCGCTATTATTACTTACTTGTACTGCATCTGTGCTTAGTGCCAATGGTTGCTCAATTAAAACGTCAGCCACTATTTTAAGTTCATCATCAAGCAAACTTTCACCGTGGTGCATACTTTTTTGATAGCCTTTTACTAATGCTAAAAAGCAAGTTAGCACCATCATTGAAAGTAAAATTAAGGTCAGACGTTTACGAATAGACATTTTCAACCTCGAAAAACAAATACACTCTAACGCTTACCAACCACGTAGCCAATGCCACGTAAGGTTTTAATAAAATCACTAGGGAATTTTTTACGAAGATGATGAATATGCACCTCTATGGCATTAGAGCCGACTTCTTCACCCCATTGGTAAAGTTTGTTTTCGAGTTGTTGTTTTGACTGTACCCTTCCCTGATTTTCCATTAGCGCTTTTAAAAGCATGTATTCTTTTCGAGGTAGTGTAAGTGACTGCCCACTTAGTTTAACTGTATGAGCAGAAGTATCCATTACTACATCACCACAGCGCAATAAGCTTGATTGCGTTTGGTTAATGCGCCGGCTTGCTACACGTAAACGGGCAAATAGCTCAGCGGGGTCAAACGGCTTTGAAAGGTAATCGTCTGCTCCCATATCGAGCCCTTGGACTTTGTCGTCAATACTGCCGCGAGCAGTTAAAATAACCACCGGTATTACTTTTTTTTGCGCTTTAATATGCTTTAAAACTTGCGAGCCGTCGCCATCAGGCAATCCTAAATCGAGAATAACAAGCTCAATCTCACCACTAGAAAGGCACTCTAAGGCGTGCTTTACTGTGCCACTGTGCTCTACGCTGTAGCTCTCTTGGCGCAAAGAGCGAATAAGCCCTTGCGCCACTAAATGATCGTCCTCAACGAGTAATAAATGCATTATCTGTTTATCTTTTTAATTTTTTATCTACTTTTGCCAATAGCTGACTTATTGCTTGTTGACGATATTTATCTGCTTTTGCCCGAGTATCACGAATCCCAGCAGCTTGTGCTACAAGTAGTCGTGCTTTAGCTTGTTTATAATCGCCTTCATCATACAAGTATTCACCGTATAAGTAATTAGTATCAATGCCTTCGAGATTAAAAGCGAGCGCTTGTTTAAATAATTTTTCAGCTTTGTCGTCATCACCAAAACCAATTGGCCAGCCAGGTACTTTGCTATAAAGCGTTGCAAGGCTTGCGTAAGCTGAGCCATTGAGTGCAGTGCCATCAATCGAGAGTGCATTTTCGAGTGACGCTTTTGCTTCTTTAGCTAAACCAAGTGCGCCCAAGCCCCCTTTTGCGCCAGCAAAACTAGCTAACACAATGCCATTCCAAATATGTGTTTGCGCCGAGCTTGGATAGTTTTTAACAAATAATGCGCTTTGCTCACTTAGTTGCGTAAACGCGTCTATTTGCGCATCGCCTTCAAGTTCGTAATTAGCAATTGCCCACTTTTGTTGAATATCGGTTAAGTCTTGCGCTTCATCTGCGTTTACTGCAGTTGCAAATACAGAGGTTAGTATTAAATAAAATGCGAGTGTAAATTTATACATAATTTTGCCCTTGTGTGTTTGTTAACTTAAAAAACGTTTAATTTTAGGAAGTTGCTTTGCAATAGCGTTATCAACAACGCTTGGGAATACGCCATTTATGCGTGCAAATAATTTTTCAGGAAAACCAATAAAGCGCCTTGTTTGGTTTGAACTTATAAGTGCTAATAACTCTTGAGCAACTAATTCTGGCGAGTCCATTTTATTACCGAGCTCTTTATTCATTGCCCTCGCTTTACTGCTATTAATAGATGTATCTGTTGCTCTTGGTGCTAAATAGGTCACTTTAACGCCTGAACCATTCAACTCACGCGAGAGCGCTTCTGTAAAGCCACGTAAACCAAATTTACTGGCGCAATAAAGCGTTTGAAACGGGTAGCCAATACTGCCAAACGATGATCCCACGTTAACAATGGTGCCTTTGGTATACGCTAACTGCCCTAAAAATAGCTGGCATAATTTAATAGGCACCGACAAATTAGTAACGAGTATATTATCTATTTGCTCATTACTTGTGTGCTCAAGGCTTTGCATCGTATTTATACCTGCGTTATTAATAAGTAATTTAACGCCGCCGAGTTGCTTGGCTTTTATTGCTAGGTTAATACGTGCTGTATCGTCGGTTAAATCGCCCGTAAATATTTCACTGTCTGGGCATGCACGGCTCAGTTTTTCAAGGGCTTGGGTATTTCGCCCTACAAGCAGTAACTTCCACCCTTTTGCATATAGGGCTTTAGCAATCGCTTGCCCTATTCCGCCTGTTGCACCAGTGAGCACACACAAAGAACTACTCATGCCAATTTGCCTTGTGCACGTGCTTTAAAAAATGGTTCGTCATCGAGTCCACGAAATATATCGCCGTATAAACGATAAAAGCACTTTGCACCATGAAGTATGGCTTGCTGATCCGCCTCGTCTGTTATTTGGTTCATTAGGTTTTCAAAAAACTTTACATGCTCTATATCAAGCGCGCCGTGAGAGGTTAAATAACTAAATGCTTTTTTAGGTAAGCCCACAGCATTTGCAATGTTTGAAGCCGCGCCATCAGCAAGCGCTATAGAAGTGCCTTCAAGCACATGCACCATGCCAAAAAAGCTCAACGGATTTTTACGTGCAATGGAGTCGTACGCATACGACACCATCATTTCGGTAGCAAATTGCGGCTGACTACTCCGTACTGTTTCTTTGTTAAAACCACAGGCTGCAATGTCATTAAGTACCCACTCTTGATGACCAATCTCTTCTTCAATATATTCTGCTACGGCTTCGCGCAGCCATTCTTGATCGTCGGTTAATCGCGCACCAACCGACATCATTAATGGCACGGTGTGCTTAACATGGTGATACGCTTGTGCTAAAAACGAGGCGTATTCTTCAAGTGATGCTTCGCCTTTAAAAACACGCTGGATAATCGGCGCTGCAAGCAGGTAGTTTTGCTCTTGTTTAGTTTGCTCTTTAAGGGTGTTAAAAAAATCACTCATTAATTACTTCTCCAAGTCGGTAAAATTGCTCAAACACAGCATGGTACTGCTTACTTATGGCATCTCGTTTTGGGCGATTATTTGTTGTTAATAATCCTTGTTGCACACTTAATGGGGCAGCTAAACGATGCCACTTTTGAATTCGAGCATAGTCGGGTAGTTGTTTATTAATCTCGCTAATGTACTGCGCTAACACTGGGTTACTTAGCTTTGTATCGGCGTAAATAATGGCACTGAGAAAAGGTCGCCCCTCACCAAACACAACGGCTTGTAAAATACCGCTTTGACTGAGTAATAGTGATTCAGGCCACTCGGCACTGATGTTACGACCCATGCTGGTAATAATTAGGTTTTTTAATCGGCCTTTAATAAATAAAGTATTTTGATGCTGCTCGACTAGATCGCCGGTTGCATACCACTGGTTTTTATTGTGAGGTTGATGGTTTAAGTAACCTAAAAACAAATCGCCTTTTATAAAAAGCTGGTCATTTTCAATTTTGGTTTGAATATGAGGTAACACAGAGCCGGCACTGTGGATGTTATCGTTTGTGGGTGTATTTAAACTAACTACAGATGCCGCCTCAGACAGCCCATAGCCTTGGTATACCGGTAAATTTAAGCTACGCGCTTTGGTTAATAGCATTTCGCTGACAAGCGCACCACCTACTGCAATAAACTGTAACGAACTAGGCGGTTGCCACCCATCTTCTGCAAAAGTAACTAAGCATGCTAATAGTTCAGGCACTAAAATAAGCGTATTTGGCTTAACTTTATCAATAGCAGCTATAAGCTGTGCGGGCTGTTTTAATGCAGTACCAACAAAGCCTAATTCATTTAACGGCATTAAATGCACTGTACCGCCACTTTTTAAAGGGGCATAAACACCGGCTATATTTTCAAGCAATACAGCAAGCGGCAATAAACATAAATGCACAGGCTTTTTAATATTAATTTTATCGCACAGAGATTGAGCTACCTGCATTTGGCTATTTGCAGATAAACACACGCCTTTTGGTTGTCCAGTCGACCCTGATGTAAACGTTACTTTTTGAGTTTCTGGAAAATAGCTGACGGGTTTAGCTACAACGATTTCGTAAATATATAATGTGTAACACTCAAATAAATTGATTGATGCGGTCGGCTCCCCAAATAAAGGGTTTAGCGTGTCGCTCATAAATACATTAGCGCCGCATTGCGCTAGTACATATTGAGTTTGTTGTTCACTAAAAAAGTGAGCAATTGGCACAGCCACTTTATTAGAAACCGCAGTAGCGGCATCAATAACAAGCCAAGCTGGCGTATTATCGAGCTTATAAGCAACACATTTGCCGTTAAAGCTATATAGTATTTTTACTACTTTTTGTATTTGCTGGTTAAACTCATCACCGTTAATTTCAAGTGTTTGCTCTTTATTATGGGCAATAATTAATGGCGATATTGCATGGGTATTATAGTAATTCATACATTCACCAACGCATTTACCAAAGAATTGATATTTGAGTGATTTTGCTGCATCAAACTATAAAGCATTGGGGTATTTAATACTTGTTGGTGAGCTTGCTCTAAACTCACAACGCATACGGTAGGCTGATTAGCGTAGTAACTTCCCCAACTTAGCGGATGCTCAACAACAAAACTGTTTGCCACAGCAATTTCAGTGCAGTTAACGCCTAATAAGCGCAGCAGTGCACGTACTTTTTTAGTGGCGCAAAATACTAAATGTTTTGCTCCTACACTTTGCAGGGCTTCATTAACAACAATAAAATGCCCAAGCGTTGCTTTGCGATGTGTAGAGCATAGATTGCCAAGCTCAAATACTTTATTACGCTGTGTGTTCTCAGGTAAAAAATGCTCAATGGGCTGTGCTAAGTATTGCTCTATAAATAGAGGAGCTGTTGCTTGCCTTAAACCCAATGTGCATTGCCCTTCGTTTGTCGTGTATTGACAAAGTAATGGCATAAAAGAGGTAAGCGTGGCGTTGTAAGCGACTAAAAACCCTTCTTTAACTGTGTTTTCTAACGCACTTCTATGCTCATCATTAACGCGAGCACTAACAAAGCGTGAGTTATTTTGAATATAAACGGGTGATGAAGGTAGGTGTGCTAATTGCATAAACATCGCTCATATAAAGTGTATGTTTGTAACTTAGCGAGCGAAACTTAAAGAAAACTTAAGAAACCTTAATTTAAATAAAAAAGCGCCTTAATTATTAAATTAAGACGCTTCAGGATGAAAACCGTTTAAAAGCTTAATAAGCTAAGCTATTAAAAATTATAAGCTATCGACATTTTAAATTGCGTAGGCGCCCCCGGATAAACCCACAAAGCGTTGTAACTACTTTGAGCGTAGTCTTCATTAAAAATGTTATTAATGCTCACATTTAGCTCTGTTTTATCTGTTAAATTTAATTGACCAAACAGGCCGACCAATTGGTAACTTGGTAGTCTAAAGCTCAAATCTGCGACATCACCTAGGCGGCTGCTGGTATATTGGTAACTTGCACCAAATTCAAGCTCTTTACCCATTAATGCTGTTTGATGGCTAAGTGTAAGGTTTAGATTGTTTTTTGGTACATTTACCAGTGGGCTGCCTTTTTCTATTGGCACGCCCCAATCGGCATTAATAATGTCGTTTGCTGTGGTGGCATCTATATAGGCGTACGATAAGTTAAATGCTGTTGCATCGGTAATATAGGTATTTAAATCAAGCTCAAACCCTTTGCTATCAGCTTTACCAATGGGAGCCGAAAAACCAACGTTTACTGGATCTGCCACTAACATATTACTTTTAGAAGCATCAAAAAGTGCCACAGTACCGTTTACACCTAGGTATTCAAACTTAGCACCAACTTCAAACGAGTCGCTGTACTCAAAGCCAAACGGGTCGGCGTTTGCATCAGTACCGCTCAGTGGTAAAAAGCCTTCAGAGTAACTGCTGTAAAAGGTTATTGTATTATTTAGTTCGTACACTACGCCAACGCGTGGGCTTATTTGGCTCTCAGAACTGGTTGAAAATACACCGCTGTTGGTTTCTAAAATATCTTGGTCTACGCTATCAAATCTAAGGCCAAGTAAAAGTTTAAACTTATCAGTGATATCCATTTGATCTTGAATGTAAATACCGTAAGCGTTTTGCTCTTCATCATTTTCATAAAGTAGCGAAACAGCAGGACGTTCACCAGAATAATCAGGCTCAAAAATATCAATAGTATAAGTGCCATTACCGCCACGATAACGAGAAAGCGCCGTGTGCAAATCGTATTTATATGCATCAATACCTATTAATAAATGATGCGAAATGCCGGCTGTATCTAAACTTCCACTAACTTCAAACTTTACACTTAAATCTTCTACTTCGTAGTCGCGATAGCGCTGCTGGCGGGTAAGTGTGCGGCCATCGTCAAATAACGATTGGCGTGACGGTGCAAGTTCTGCATCTGACGAAAAACCCGTTAAGCTAGAGTCTCGATAATTTGCACCTACAACGAGTGACCATTCGTCGTTAATATCGTGGTTAAGCGTAATTTGGTGGCCTCGAGAGTAAACCTGCGTGTCTCCATCGTTTGGGTTACCTAAATAGCGCGAGCTTGGTACGGTGTCAAAATCGTTATCGAGTACGACAACACCACGGTCGAATAGCTGAGCTAAATCTACGTATTCAAACTCATAAGTTACACTGGTCGATGCGTTTATTTGATGATATATAGACGGCGTAATCACCTTTTTATTGGTGTATACCTCATCGCGGTAGCTGTCACTATCTTGCCATGCGCCATTTATTCTAAACGCGGTAGTATCGTTAATGCCGCTGGTGTAATCGCCTTCAACGCGATTAAAACTGTCGCTGCCTAAGCTTAGTTTTAGCTCACCTTGTGAATCAAACTGTGGCTTTTTAGTTACAATATTTACAGTCCCGCCTGGCTCTGATCGCCCATAAAGTGCTGAACCTGGGCCTTTTAGTACTTCAATGTAATCAATGTTAGATACATCACGCGGGCCGCTAAAACCACGCCCACCGCTAAAGCCATTAACTAAATAGCCCGATGGCATGTTTTCGTTACCCGAAAGGCCACGAATAGAAAAGCTATCCCACAATGCACCGCTATTGTTTTTACGTGAAATACTAGCTGAAAAATCAAGCGCATCTTGTAGTTGAGTAATTCCTTTTTTATTAAGCTCAGCACTATTAATACTAACTATAGATTGTGGCATTTGCTTTTGAGGAATATCACCGCGATAAGCTTGTTTATAAGTGACAGATATTTTTTCGATTTCTTCTTTTTGATCTTGGGCAATACTGGGCGCACTAATTCCTAGGCAGGCTAAATAAATTAAAGAGTACTTCATGTGATTGATTAACTAAGCAAGTGTTATAGTATAACAAAATTGTAGCATGTGTTACTTTATAACAAAACTTCTTTTTAAAAAATCACTGAGCGATTAATTAATGCACTAGCGACTGCCGTGTCATCACGTTAGTATAGTGTTCTACTTAAGTTACATAACGATAATTACATGAGCATAAAAACAAACGCGTTAATTTACTTTTTAGCTTTTTGCAGCGGTTTTTGCATTATGGGGATTGAACTTTTAGGAGGGAGAATTCTCGCCCCTTTTTTTGGTAGTAGCGTACATATTTGGGGCAGTATAATTACAGTATTTATGCTTAGTTTATCTTTTGGGTATTTACTTGGCGGTAAACTCAGCACTAAAAATGCATCACTTACCAAATATGGTTTAATATTTTTAATAGCCAGTATTATGGTGGTGCCTATTACATTATTTTCGCAGCCAATAATGGAATTTATATTTACCCATATTGAAGATAGCCGCTACGGCTCACTCTTAGCGTCAACCGCTTTATTTTTTATACCTACCGTTATTTTAGGCATGATCTCGCCCTACTCTGTGCGCTTACTAGTAACCGATAGAGATAAAAGCGGCCAAGTGGCTGGGCGTTTATACTTTGTAAGTACGCTTGGTAGTGCACTGGGTACTATAATTACCTCGTTTTACTTTGTACTCGCGTTTGACGTAAATACTATTATTAGCGCCTTTGCTCTAACGCTTGGGTCACTGGGTTTAGTCGCGATTGTAATTAATACCTTGGCTAATAATAAGGAGCTTGCTCATGCTTAAATATTTACTACTGCCGTTAATTGCATTTTCGGGTTTTGCGTGCAGTAAAGTTATCCACGAAGAGCGCTCGCTTTATCGCAATATTATTGTTGAAGAAACGAGCGACTTACGTTGCCTTAAATTTAATACTAAAAGTAGCCAAACAAGCCAAAGCTGTATGTATAAAAACAATCCCGACAAACTTGTTTTTAATTACACTAAACTTACTTTTGCGAGCCTTTTAGTAGCCGATAATCCTAAAAATGTACTTATTATAGGATTAGGAGGCGGTACGCTTTCTAACGTTATTCATGAGCTATACCCCACTGCAAAAATTCATAATGTTGAAATAGACCCCGCAGTAACTAAAGTTGCACGCGATTACTTTAACTTTATAGAAAACGATTTAGTGACATCAAGCGTGCAAGATGGCCGTATTTTTATAAAACGTGCCGCAATTAAAAAACAAAAGTACGATTGGATTATTTTGGATGCATTTAACGGCGACTATATTCCGGAGCATTTGCTTACTAAAGAGTTTTTTGAAGAAGTACAAAGCGTATTAGCCGAAGGCGGCGTTATAGCTGCAAATACGTTTTCAAGTAGTAAACTTTATGAACATGAGTCGGCAACTTACCACGCTGTATTTGGCGACTTTATAAATGTAAGTCGCGAAAATCGTAGTAATCGTATTATTTTAGCGGGACTTAAATCAATGCCGAGCGAAGCGAAAATTGACACACGTGTAAATGCTCTCGCCCCTAAATTAGTAAAATACGGTATAGACATAAAAGCAATTAGCCAATTTATGCAATTTACTAAAAACGACCAAGATTGGCCCGCAGATACAAAAGTACTTACCGATCAATACTCCCCAGCTAATTTACTTAACTTTTAAACTCCTGCTAAACCTCACCATTTCTACAAGTGAGGTTTAGCAGATATTTTACCATTTCCCGCACTTACACATATTTACTTAGCAAGCTAAGTAATGATAAAATAGTTAGCTTGCTAACTATGTTGGGATGGCTATGCCTACACACAAACCTTTTCACGAAACACTCGATTTAACTGTTATCGGTAATATGGGCCGAGTTCATCGCTTATGCCGCGAAGCGGTAACCATTGCAGTTGAGCCTTTAGGGCTTACTCAATCGCGCTGGACTGCACTAATGCATATTAGTATGCGTGGTGAGGGACTAACACAACTTGAGCTTGCTAATAGCTTAGGGATAGAAATGCCTTCATTGACTCGTACGCTTAAGCAATTAGAGGAGCAATCGTTAATTGTTCGCCGTGTAGACAAACATGATAAGCGCAGTAAAAGACTCTATTTTACTGAGCAAAGTGATGCCATTTTACATTCATTGCAAGAGACTATTTCCGATATAAAAAATCAGTTATACAGCGGTTTATCTGTTGAGCAACTAGATGCGATTGCATTTGGTTTGATCAAAATAGAGCAAAACGCCCTTAAATGTATTCAAGTTAATAAGTAAGGCTAAAAATGACACCGGATCAAAAGTTTGCACGCTATGTAAGGTTTTCTCTCATAGGGTTTATCTTAGTATTTATTTACTATTTAGTGGCCGATATGGTTTTGCCTGTGACACCACAAGCACGTGTTTATCACCCTGTTGTGCAAATATCACCGCAAATTAGTGGCCGAGTCACTAGTGTGCAAGTTAGTAATAACCAATCAGTTAAAGCAGGCGATATATTATTTAGTATTGATGAAGGCCCATATAATTTAGCTAAAGAACAAGCTCAACTCGCCCTTGATGATGCCAAATTACAAAATAAACGCCTTGATACCAATGTTAAAGCGCTTGAGGCACAAATAAGTGCTGCAAACGCTAAACAGCATGAGCAAAAACTATTAAAAAGCAGAGGCGAAAAGCTCTATAAGCAAAAGTCTATATCGGAGCAAGAACTTGAAAGCATTCGTGCTAATTTTGAAGCGAGTAAAGCAAATGTTGCAGCCCTTGAAGCGCAGTTAGCTGAAGCGGTTTTAGCTAGAGGTGACTCAGGGAACAAAAACTTAGCCATGCGCCACGCTGCTAACCAGTTAGCGCAAGCTGAGCTAAATTTATCCTACACAAAAGTGCGCGCATTAAGTGACGGCGTAGTTGCTAACTTACAATTATTAAACGGCGCATACGCAGTTGCAGGCAGCCCGTTATTAGCTATTGTTGCTAAAAAGGCAGATTTAGTTGCCGACTTTAGAGAAAAGTCACTCACAAATATGAAGCAAGGCACCCAAGCGCGCGTAGTATTTGATAGCCGTCCAGGTGAAGTTTACGACGCAATACTTGAAACATTTGAAGCAGGCGTTAGCAGTGGTCAACTTAGTGCTAATGGTTTACTAAGTACAACAGAAACCAGTAATCGTTGGGTGCGTGATGCACAGCGTCAACGCATTCACTTAAAGCTCATTAATCATCAAGACTTAATAGCAAACATGCCTAGTGGCTCACGTGCAACAGTACAATTATTACCAGAATCAACAATTGGGCAATGGTTTGGCTCTGCACAAATCAGGTTTATTAGCTGGTTACACTACATTTATTAATGGAGGCTTTATGACTCAAATTGTTAGCCAAGGCCCACAATTAGACTCCAATGGCCTTCGCCAAGCACTGCGCATTGCAGGTGGGTGTACCCTTGGCTTTACTATTAGTGAATTAATGAACTGGCCCAATGGTATATTTTTTACCGTTTATCCTATGTTGATATTGGGCATGGTACCTACGTTAAGTCGTGGGCTTATAAATCAATTTATAGCATCTGCTGCATTTAGCGCACTTATAGTGCTGATAATGCAGGGATTATTTTCTCACTTACCAGTCGTTATGACATTGTTAGTGTTTGGTGTTTTCTGCTTTTTATTTCATAAAATGAGTAGCGGTAGTGCCTTTTTATTTGGCGCTTTAGGCGTGATCAGTCTTTCTATTCAGCTGCATTTTTCCAGCTATGTTGATCAAGGAAGCAGTATTTATCCATTAATTTTAACTAATGGTTTGGCTATATTTTTAACCGTTATTATTGGAGCATTAATGCATGGCCTATTTCCTGATGTAACCGCAAGGCCCGGGCGAGTAATGCCAGCTAAAGCAAAAGAAAGTATTCGCCATGAGGTATTGTTATGCTCAACCGTGGCTACGCTCTCTTTTGTTGTTTTTCAGGTTCTTGATTTACAAGACTCAATATCTGCGCAGGCAGCTTCTGTGCTTATTTTATTTTCGTTGTGCTGGAAAGCCGCAGGTATGGCCGGTTGGCAGCGAGCAATTGGAACGCTTATAGGCTGTAATGCAGCGTTACTATCGCAACTATTTTTGTATAGTCACTCTGATTTTTTACTTTTTCCGATGGCTATTTTATGGATACTTTCGTTTGTTTTTGCGCGCTTTCATATTTTAGGCGGAGGCATACCTGGCATTGGTTTTGGTGTATTGACTACATTTGGTATTTTGTTTGGAAATTCACTCGGGCCAGGCCAAGATCTTGTTTATAGTGCAATGTACCGGTTTAGTTCGGTATCTGTGGCTATAATCTTAAGCTTATGTGTTGTGTATGTTATGCACCATATACTTAATCGGTTTAGCGTAACTCGCCATCATACTTATGATTAGGTAAACCCTGTTTGTAAAACTAAAGGCTGCAATTGCAGCCTTTTTAATAAGCTTGGTTAAACTATTTTAATCATCTATATGAGCAATAATTTCGCTTTACATATTCACAGTTTTTAGTCTTTCCTGGTGATAATAAGCGTTAGCACACCCGCTATAATCCCCCAAAAAGCAGACCCCACTGAAAGTAATGTTAAGTTAGATGCAGTTACTAAAAAAGTGACTATTGCGGCCTCAGTATATTCAGTACTACTAAGGGCTTGCTGCAAACTATTAGCAATGGTGCCAAATAGCGCAATGCCCGCCAAAGCTAAAATAAGTGCCTGGGGTAAACTTGCTACCAAGCCAACTAATGTAGCTGCGCACAACGCCATTAAAATATAAAATACGCCAGACGCTATACTCGCCCAATAACGTTTATCATGATTTTTATCCGCTTCATCACTCATACAAATAGCTGCGGTAATCGCGGCTAAATTAATAGAGTAGGCTCCAAAAGGAGCGCTAAGCATATTTACAAAGCCAGTAACATTAAGAGATGCAGATATAGGCGCTTTATATTTATGTGCTTTTAAAACCGCAATACCCGGTAAATTTTGCGAAGTCATGGTAACTATGTAAAGTGGTAAACCTATGCTAATGCATGCTTGTAAGTTAAAAACGGGTTCAATATAAGCAAATTCGCTCATTTTCCAGTGCAGCGCGCTGGTATCAATATGGCCCATTTGCCAAGCGAGTAATACGCCTATAATAAGCACGCTTAACATAGCAAAGCGGGCAAAAAAGCGTTTACCAATAAAGTACATAACGACCATTAAACCAATTACTAAAGGCATGTCGTTCATAAAATTAAACACATCGATACCAAAGGTAACAAGCACGCCGGCCAACATGGCGCATGCAAGCTCACTTGGAATACGGTTCATTATTTTTTCAAACCAGCCCGTAACCCCCGACAAAAACACGAGCAATGCACTGAGCATAAACGCGCCAATAGCCTCATTTAAGTTATACCCTTGGGCACTTGAAATAAGTAATGCAGCTCCCGTGGTAGACCACGCAATTAAAACAGGTACTTTGTAATAGTACGATAAACCAATTGACGTTGTGCCCATCACTAAACCGAGCATTAAAATCCAACTAGCTACTAAATCGGGCGTACCACCAAGGGTTATCACTACCTGATAAATTAATGCAATAGAACTCGAAAAACCAATAATTACAGCCACAAGTCCTGCTGTAATTCGGTTAAGCAACTGATCAGACACCTTCATAAATTCCTCGTAATGCATTTATGCAGCTCACAACATACGTGCCCAATAATTACATTGCAATTAGCGATTGGTTTACAAAAGGTGAAATAAATTCACTTTTTATTTTTCATTGTAATTAACGTCAAAAAGTCACTTTTAACCATTGTATTTAACTAAACAAACAAGTACCTGTAACTGCGCCAAAGCCCGCGTGAACACTACTAAAAACCAATACTAAAAAGAGCAAAAAACACACCAAAAATAAATATCCTTATATTTTATAAGGAATTATAAAATTAAGAAATAATTCTTTTCGGTTACATTTATTATCTTGATCTAATCCATTTAATAATATAAAACGTAACAAATAGTTAACCAAAAATACTAAAAGAGAAACAAATGAAGAGTTCTGTCGTCTTACTAATTGCTATACCATTATCGGCATTTGCAGTTTATGGGCTATTTTTTAATGCAGATGAAACGGGCGAACCTATCGCGCCTGTTGCTATTGATTTTGTTCCTATTGATTTACAAAAAACGCGCAATACGCATCCCCCTGCACCTATTGATATGAGTAAAGATCCAATTACTGTTAAACCCATTGCTGCCCCTGACAACAACTTACCGTTTGAAGAATTTGATGCCGTAAATCGCCTATCAGACAAAGCAAAGCAAGTGCTTATAAATGCAAAAGTTTTACCGACTGACTTACATAACGAGGCCTATATTGAGTTTGATTTAAATTCTTTACAGGCGTTAGAAACTGGCGAAAACTTTGATTTAGCTATTCCGCAAACAGCCGAAACATTCACCGCAGAAGTGACTAATGTGGTTGAGTCTGAAAATGGCGATAAGAGCATATTTGGTAAAATAGTGGGTGTTGACGGCCGCATGCATAATACCGTTTTAACGGTAGGTAAAGATGCCGTATATGGCCAATTTACTGCACCTTCTGGCAACTATGTATTCGAAAGTAAAGGTAAGTACGGATGGATTGCAGCAAAACGCGATTTATATAAAAGCCACATAGAGCATGAAGTAACCGCACCAAAGCCCAAATCAGATAAAAGCATCGATATATTTGCACCAAAAATTGATGGCTAACCAAAAAGTATAAAAAGCAATTAAAGCCGCACTATAAGGCAGCTTTAGTGTGTCTGCTTTTTATGATCTCAACCAAGTTAAAAACAGTTCCAACCACAACAAGAGTAAGGAAATACAATAATGAAAAAAGTAATCACAACAACCGCACTGGCTGCGGCATTATGTGCAGCAAGTGTTGCGCAAGCAGAAACAATCGATATCGGTATTTTATATACCGACCAATCAGCTGCTGCAACTAGCAATATTGACACTAAAATAAATCAACTAATTGCTTTTAGTAATCAGGTATATAGCCAAAATGGCGTTGATATAACACTACGCTTAGCTGGCAAACAAAACTTAGGTGACTACGCAGTAACGCCGTCTGAGGATTGGTTAGATTCGGTTACAAATAGCAGCTACGTAGATGGTTTACGCAGCGATTGGAAAGCCGACATGATCGCCGTATTAGGTACTGGCCAAAGTGCTGGCAATGGGCTTATTTCATGTGGTTTAGCGTGGGTTGGCCAAGGCACTAATGGCAATCTATATAGCTCAATGAGCAGCCGTATGTACTCAATCACTGCAATTGATTGTGGTGCAACTACATTTGTACACGAACTTGGTCATAACCAAGGTTTAGCGCATTCACGCAAACAAGGTGACACATCTGGCGGTGTATATGTAGATGGCATGGGTCATGGCGTACAAAATGAGTTTGCAAGTATTATGGCTTACCCGCACGTTTACGGTAGCGCAACTCAGTACGATTACTTCTCTAACCCTAACTGGAGCGTAAATGGTATTGCTTTTGGTATTACAAACCAAGCGTATGCAATTCGCACGGTTACTGCTACAAAAACAAGTATTGCTAACTTTAAATAAGTAGCGCATTAAAAAGTGGGCTAAATAGCCCACTTTAAAGTTTTAACATGTTCTTCCCTGCAGAGCGCTTACGCGCTCTTATAGATTAAGCTAATGCACAACCACTTTTTGCTTAATTGCCGGCATTAATGTTTTACCATTGCCATCTACTTTGTTTAACAATTTAAGCCCCATCACTTTTGCAAGTACTGGGTAAATATCAAGGTTACTCACTTCTTTAAGGCTTATACCTTGTTTAAATGCAGGGCCTACAGCAATAAATGATGCAGCCATATCCTCGGTATATGCATAACCGTGAGTCCCTAAATAGGTTGGTTTTTTACCATTGGAAAATACCGCTGGCGCTGTAGTTTGCACCACAATATCGCCTACACGGGTGCCTTTATTGTAATGGTACGCTGCTAACTGCTCGTCAGTTAATACTGTATAACGACCGTTTGCTGCTTTTTGTAAACGAGCTTTATAGCCGGCTATATCAGCATTTATTGCATCGGGTTGAGTGTATATGAGTAAACGTGGACCGGTGTTTTTAACTAAAAAGTTTTCATCTTGAGGCAGTGTGGTTACATCAATGCTTTTATCTGGATCTATACTCGCCATACCATGATCCGAGACAATAACTAAGTTTACCTCTTGCTCTAATTTACTTAAGCGAGTTTGTAATTGCCCCATTAATTCATCAAGCTGTTTAACTGCATCTCGCGTTTGTGGTGCGTCTGGTCCAAACTCATGGCCCATGCTATCAACTAGCGAAAAGTAACTCGCAATAAAACGCGGGCGCTGTGCTTTTGGTAAACTTAACCACTGAATAATTTGATCAACACGGCTTTGGTAATCGCTGTATTTAGAATAGTGATAAAAGTAATCTGGTGTCATGCCGTTAAATAATGCATCTGACTCAGGCCAAAAATAAGTAGCCGATTTAAGTCCCTGCATTTTTGCTAAATTCCAAAGCGGAATCCCCTTCACCCAAGTGCTATCGCCCAATGCTTTGCCCATGCTGTAACAGTCGTTTTTACGCGCTTTATCACAAAAGCTATTATCAACAATGCCATGGTTTACCGGCAGTAAGCCCGTAATAATAGAAATATGGTTAGGAAACGTTTTAGTTGGATAAACAGGTATTAGTTTTTGTGCGCGAACACCGCGCTCGGCCATTGCTTTTAAATTTGGCGCGCCGTGTTTTTCAATATAATCCCAACGCAGGCCATCAATTGATACAAGCACCACAGTTTGCTCTTTTGCAGCAAATGCGCTGTTCATTCCTAACATTAGGCAAATTGATACTGCCTTTAAAATCCACCGTTTCATTATAAACACCTATAAATGCACAACAATTACTCAAAAAATTATTTTAAAGCAAGTTGTTACTTTATGATACAAACTGATAGATTAAACCCTGTATATTAAAGACAAATGACTATGTGCTAAAAACTATGCCAGTCATCAATTGTAAAAAGGATAAGTATAAAGATGACCATAGATTTTAGTAAAAAAATAACGCCAGCACGAATGTATCGCACAACCTCTAACTTACAAATGGCGCTAGAAAGCGACCGTGGCCGTATTATTAACAGTGCCGCTATTCGCAGGCTGCAGCAAAAAACACAAGTGTTTCCGCTTGAGCGCAACGCAGCTGTTCGTTCGCGCTTAACTCACTCGCTTGAGGTACAACAGGTTGGTCGTTTTATAGTGCAACGTATTTTTGCAAATTTAAGCTACCAACAACAAAAAGATTACGGCTTAACCGACCTAGAACGCCCCCTAGAAAGCTTAGTAGAAATGGCCTGCCTAATGCACGATATAGGCAACCCACCGTTTGGACATTTTGGCGAAGCTGCAATAAACCACTGGTTTAATAACAACCTAGCAAGTGTAACACCCGAGCGCTGCAAAGGGCCCAATACCGGTATAGGTGTTGTTTTTAAACACCTTGCGCTTGATATTTGTAACTTTGAAGGCAACGCTCAAGGCATACGTATAATTCATTCGTTGCAAACGCTTAATTTAACTTACAGCCAAAGTGCTGGTATTTTAAAATACACTCGCCCTGCTGGGCTTGATGTAAAAGACATACCCCAAAATAAAAACTACTTAATGAAAAAAGTGGGTTACTACTACAGCGAAAAAAACTTTGTTGAAGCGCTACAAAAAGAGCTCACTATTGAGCCTTACTGCCGCCATCCTGCAAGTTACATAATGGAAGCCGCCGACGACATTTCGTATTGCCTAGCCGATATAGAGGATGCTGTTGAAAAAGGGATCATAAGCACCGAATTCTTATGTACACAGCTTAAAAGTCATTATAAAAAGGCACTCATAAACCTAACAATAGACGACACAGAGCACCAAACTTTTGTAGATAAAGCAGTTGACTACGCACATGAACGCGCCAAAGCACAACCGTATAATTTTAACAGCGAATTTTTTATATACCTGCGCGTAGCACTTTTACATCCGCTAGTTGGACATGCTGCAAAACGCTTTATTGAGAACATAGAACCTATTTATCATGGCGATTTTAACCAAGCACTTTTAGAAGATAGAAGTCATCTACACGCTGTAACCAAAATGCTAAAGCAAGTTGCACTTGAGCATGTTTTTTCAAATAAAGAAGTCGAAAAATTAGAGCTGCAAGGTTATAGAATAATTAATGGTTTGCTCGATTGCTATAAACCATTACTGCTACTAAACAAGGATGACTTTAAGCGTGCACTAAATGGCGATTCACGTTTATTAATAGAGTCGCGACTTGTTAAAAAGCTCTCTAAAAAGCACTTAAATAGTTACCAACACGCAATAGATGCGATGCAAGAAGAGCCTGATCACTTTGCAGCGTATGAATTTTATTATCGCTGTAGATTAATTCAAGATTATATAAGCGGTATGACCGACCAATTTGCTTACGATGAATACCGCAGCCTTATGGTTATTGATTAGTCGTATTACTCTGGATAATTTTCAATTTTGCGCTTAAAATCAAACTATTAATATTTAAGCGCGCATAACTTTATGATATCAAAACTAATTAGATTTACCCTTTGCTTTGCCTTATTTTATAGTGCGCAAAGTGCTGCATACAACGAAGCTATGTGCATTTTAATTAAACAAGAAATGCAGCAAAATAGTAATAATAAAGCGAGTCAAAAATACCGTAAAGCTGCGCGTGATTACAAAAACAACTGTAATAAGCCAAAAGAAATTCAAGCACAACCTAAGCCCCAAATAATAGAGCCAGAGCCAGCCATTATTACTCAGCCACAACCTAAAATTGTTGAACCTGCCCCTGTAATTGAACCCACTGAAGAAGCTATTAAAGATAGCATCAACGAGCAAACACTTAATTTAACTGATGATCAAAAACAACAAATTAACGATCAGCTAAATAGCAATAGCAATAGTAACGAAATAGTAATTGGTGCACAGCCAACAACAGCAGTACCTGAGCAAGTAGTTACAGAGCAAAAAAACGAAGCTGTGATAGAGCAAGTAAAACCGGCGACGCCAGAGCAAAACGTTCAACCTACGCCTGAAAAGCCTGCACCTGTAAAACCAGCACCTGTGTTAACTAAACCAGCGCCAGTAATTGCGCCGCAACCTGTAGCGCAGAGCCCAAGCTCGTTACTTTTACCCACTTTAATACTTGTTATAGTGATACTTATTGGCGCTATGGTCGTCGTGCGCCTGCGCCGTGCAAAACAAAGTAAAACAATGGCAGAACCTACTATGGCGGCTCCACCTGAAGTTAAATCAGAAAAAATTGCTACGCCAGCTAAACCTGAAACTACAAAAGAGCCAGAGATTGAGCCTGTTGTTATCAACGAAGTAACTCAAAATAATAAATCGGTTGAGAGCAGCGTAGCGACAAATGAAGAGCCTGTAGAGCCTACGAACACTACACAAAATGCTGATATTGAACATACACCACCGCAAATTTCAGATGAGCAAAACAACGTAGCTACACAAGTGCAAACAAGCGAAATTGAGCCTACACCGCTTAACTCAATTGATACTTTAGAGCAAACAAGTACCGCTACGTTTAACGAAGTAAAGCAAAAACCTGAGCCTAATACAGCCGAGTTTGAAGCAGCAGCAAAAACAACCTTAGAGCGTATTAAAAATGCCAGCAGCTTTAATGAGCCAGAAGTACGCGACTTTGATCCAGATGCAAAGCCTGTAAAAAAACAACGTAAGCACCATACAGCGCAAGTAACGGAGCCTGCGCCAATAGAAGCCGAACACAACACTGTAGAGCCGGTTATTAGTACTCCTGAGCCAGTAACAGCGAGTGAGCCGGTTGTAGATTTACACGCACCAGAGCAAATAGCTGACGCTCAATCGACTACATATACAACAGAGCAAGACTTTAAAGAACCAGAGGTACGTACATTTAACCCAGATGCACCATTACCTGGTGAAAAGCCGATGCCTAAAAAACAAAGCGCAACACCTGAGCAAGCACAAACAACACCGCCAGTTGATGAGCCACAAAGTGAGCCTAAAAAAGCAGACAGTAACAATCCATTTGCTAACTTATCGTTAGACTCAAGCTGGGATCCTGACTCAACTGAAAAACCCAAAATAGAAGAGAAAAAACGCGCGCCTAAATCGCAAGCATTAATAGATGCAGAAGAACGCGCTAAAAACATGCAAACCAAATAGTAAGTTTTAAAATAGCGCCTCATATTTGAGGCGCTGTTTTAGTAACTAAATAATTAACTGCTTTTTTACCGTATTACTTACACTCTTATCCCATCCTAAAATGCGCTTTAGTAATTAGGAGCTTCGCTCCTTGCGCGAGCAAGTTCAGCGCCTGGGGCAATATTCAAGCTTGAGAGTGTTTTATAAGCTTACAACTTGTTGGCGCGATGAGTGCAGAGCATACATTTAACTGGTGGTATTTTTAGACTTGAGTTTAAGGCTACGTTATCCGCAGCCATAAATTAAAGTAACTTGGTCAACATGCCCTAATTAAAAGTCCTAGTTAACAGCCCTAGCGGTACGTTTATTTTTAAGCTTTAACCCGCCAATTAATAGCAGTGGTCCTATAAACATGGCAAGGCCATACACGCCACCGGTAACTGCGTATTCTGGTTTATTTAAAAAGCTAATAGCGATTAAAATAGCTAACGATGCATTTTGAATTCCAACCTCAATTGAAAGCGTCAGCGAATCAGTTAAATTTAATTTTGAACACTTAGCAATTAACCAACCAACAACCATTGAACCAATATTAAGCGCTATGCACGCCCAAAATACGTTGTTAAATGAGCTAACTAATAAATCGCGCTCTTTTATTACTAGTGCGGCAATCATCATAAGCATAAAAAACAACGAGAAGCGTCTAAAAAACGGCTCTGCTTTAATGGCAAAATCACTTTTAAAGTGACGTAACCAAATGCCTATAGCAACTGGCACTAAGGTAATAAAAAATAGCCCTAATGAAGTAGTTAAAATAGAGAAAGTAGCATCGTCTGCTGGGGCAAACTGACTCATAGCAAAGCCAATAATAAACGGTGTGGTTATTATACTAATTGCGGTAGAGGCAGCTGTTAAACTTACCGAAAGCGCTAAATTAGCTTTAGCAAGCTGGCTTACTACATTTGACATAGTACCGCCGGGGCAAGCAGCTAATATCATTAAACCAATAGCGATAGGCGTTGGTAGGTTTAGTAAATAACACAGCCCTAATGCTAATAAAGGCATTGCTACAAGTTGGCCTATTAAACCAATGACAATGCCAAGCGGGCTTTTAAATAAACGAGTAAAATCGGTTGTTGTGAGCCCAAGACCCATACCAAACATAATAAGTGCAAGAGCGAGCGGAAGTATTACCTCAGTTAATATAGATGCATTCAAATTAGACAGCCTCGTTTGTTATTGTTTTTAATTAGAGTGTTAATTTTTAAGTTAACTGTAACGCCCCTTTACAATAACTAGAAGTATTACTTATTTAAAATAGCAGCCACGTGCTTATCTAGTTCTGGAAGTACATCTTGTTCAAACCATGGGTTCTTTTTAAGCCATATATTATTACGCGGACTCGGATGTGGAAGCACTAAATAATTTGGCCAATACTCACGCCACGATTTTACTAACTCCGTAAGTGGCATTTTTTTAGCCTCTGGTAAATGATACGCCTGCGCGTATTTACCAAGCACTATTGTCAGCTCAATATTTGGTAGTGCAGCCAATAATTGCTCGCGCCATGCAGGCGCACATTCTTTTCTCGGTGGTAAATCACCCGACTTCCCCCTACCCGGGTAGCAAAAGCCCATAGGTAAAATGGCTATATTATTAGCGTCGTAAAATTCATCACGTGTTAGCCCAAGCCATTCTCGCAGGCGGTTTCCGCTTGCATCGTTAAACGGCACACCTGTTTCGTGAACTTTGATTCCAGGTGCTTGCCCTGCAATTAAAATACGTGCGTTTTGGTTAAATTGTATAACAGGGCGAGCCCCTAAAGGTAAATGAGGTTCACAGATCACGCATTTACTAACTTGCTCTATTAATTGGTGACTATTCATGCTTATTTGGCCTTAAATGCTTAATATTTATCCTAAATGGCCATTTAGGATAAATGAGTTGGTAAAAAATCGGTTTATTTTAATTAAAACGAGCGTTAGTTAGTAAAATCGTGATCTTTAAGCTCATTCGCGCTACAAGCCTTGTAAAACCTAGTGTTGCTCTGCCCATACAGCAAATTCATTGCCGCTCGGCTCTGCAAAATGAAACCGGCAACCACCCGGAAATTCAAAAATAGGTTTTAATATTGTGCCACCATGGAGTTGTACTTTTTTATACGTAGCGTGAATGTCGTTACTATAAAAAACCAATAACGCAGCACCATTTTGAGTTAGCGATTTAAGCGGCGCATTAAAAAAGCCACCATCGAGCCCTTGGCCACTAAACGCCATGTATTCTGGGCCGTAGTCAGTAAACTGCCAATTAAATACACGACTAAAAAAGGCCTTAGTTGCGGATAAGTCGCATGCAGGAAACTCAACGTAGTTTAGTTTTTCGTGATCGCTCATCGTTATTCACTCTTTATTTTTACTCAGTTTATTAACCTTAAGCTTTACATAGAGCCAGTGCAATATCATTAAATAATATCAGATCAGTATTTTACTAAGTAACCAAGTACGTATAACTTACTTAAAAATTAAATATCACAAATGAGAATAACTATCTTTTGTATTTGTAACATATATAATAGCGCCTTTGTTTTATCCTCAGCTTTAAATAAAGGGATTAATTAACTATGCAGGCACCTTTGCACAGTGCGCCATTCGATAAGGTTAACGTGATTGCGCTTATAGTAAAAAGTGTAAGCAGTTATCGAGTTTTGGTATTTTTACGTTTTTTTATTGCCATAATTGGTGGCTATGCTTTTACCTCTGCAAGCACTGCGTTATTAAGCTTTGTGTTGCCAATAGCTAAACAAGACGCTGTGCTGTTTAGTGTTTCAATCAGCATTTTAATTTATGCCGTTGTATTTATTTATGCCTTTAGTGTTAAATCATTAAAAACAGTGTGGATCAGTATTTTACTAAGTACGGGAGCGTTCATTGGATTGCTTGCATTACTGAAGGGTTGGGTATGAAAGACAGCTTTTTCAGATCGATGACTTGGTTGCACACTTGGGTAGGGTTACTCGTTTGTTGGTTATTATATTTAATATTTTTTGCAGGGACTCTTAGCTTTTTTAGAGACGAAATAACGTTGTGGAATCAACCAGCCATACATAATGTGCAAGCCCAAACACAGCGTATAGAAGCGCAAAAACAACAAATAATTACCGGATTTGATTACTTAGCTAACCATGGAGCTCACTCATCAAGCTGGCGTATTACATTACCCGAGCCACGCATTCCTTATTTAATTTATGGTTATGCAAAACCAAAAGAGCCAGGTCAGCGCCGCAGCCGGTTTGAAAACACACAGCTAAACCCTAATACCATGCAAGAGCTTGAGCCCTTTGTAGATACTAAAGGCGGTAACTTTTTTTATCGGCTGCACTATGATTTACATTACATGGATGCAATAACCGCACGCTGGATTGTGTGCTTTGCTAGCTTTTTTATGCTGATTGCCATTATATCGGGGGTGGTTATTCATAAGCGTATTTTTAAAGATATGTTTAGCTTTAGGCGTAACAAAGGTAGCCGTACATGGTTAGATGCCCATAACTTAAGCTCTGTGCTTGCCCTTCCTTTTCATTTAATGATTACTTACACGGGTATAATTACACTTATATTTATGTTGTTTCCCTACCCTGCGCAAACGTCTTATGATGACGGCATGCGTGGCTTTTTTAACGATGTAACACCTCGCAATACCATGACCGATAAAGCCCAAGGCGAATTGCCAATGGTGCCAATACAACGCATTTTAGATCAGGTTTATACTAAGTGGCCTCATGCAGATATTACTCGCGTACAAGTTAACCAACCAAATATGGCAGCTTCAACAATTACCGTATTGGTAAGCGCAGGTAAAACACTACGTGACCAAGCACCACGCTTAATATTTAGTGGTGCTACAGGGCAAATGGTCGCTAAAACTGATGACGAGCTAACTAGCAGCAAAGCGCTTTACGAATCGCTTAATTCTATGCATACAGGGCGTTTAGCTACGTGGTTGTTGCGCTGGTTATACGTATTAGGCGGTATTGCAGGCTGTGTAATGATTGGCTCTGGCTGTATTATGTGGGCTAAGCGAATTCGCGAGCGAACTAAAAATAACGTTAAACCTTCGTTTGGTTTAAAATTAGTTGAAGGGTTAAACCTAGCCACTATTATGGGACTTCCACTGGCAACGTGTGCATTTTTTATTGCTAACAGACTACTTAGCTCAACTACCGCAGAGCGCGCCGATAAAGAAATACTCGCGTTCTTTTTAACATGGCTAGCGGTTGCTCTTTTAGCACTTATAAAGCGCGACACACTGCAATGGCGAGTTATGGCAGCTATAAATGCTGTTGCATGTTTAAGCGTACCGGTTATTAATGCCCTTACAACTAACGGTAATCTAGTTAGCTATTTGATGCACAAACAGTGGGCTTTATTTACTTTTGATGCACTGTTTTTGTTATTTAGTATATTGTTTTTTATACAAACCGAAAAATTACGTACTGCTAAAAACAACTCAAAAATAATCAGCCCTAGTCAATCTAATAACCTTAAAAGGCAAAAACCATGATTGATTTACTTGGGTTTAGCCTATGCCTGCTCAGTTTTAACTGTTTTGCGCTGGCTAAGTATAATCATTTTAAAGATGTATTTAAAAAACGCCCTACAGAACCCCAACGTAAAAAGCTGCTATTAGCTGCTTGGATCAGTATTTTACTAAGCTTGGTGCTTTGTATAGTTACTCAAGATGGATATGGTGCATTACTATTTTGCGGATTTATGAGCCTAAGTGTCTTAATTATAATGGTTTTTTATAATTTTTTAGTAGGCTACGTGAAGTGGTTTAGTGTTTTAAATAGCGTGTTAGTTGTACTAAGTGGGTTGTTTTTAGCATTAAACTAGCCTTAGTTAGTAAAAACGTGATCCGTTATTTTCCCATATATTAGGCAAAAAAAATGGCAAGCTATATAGCTTGCCAACAATAGGGGATATTCAGTGTTTCCAATACTTGCTGTCTCACGGCAAGTACACACAATATAACCATAATATATTTAAGTTACTTTACGGTTAGGTGACTCTTTTATTACTACTTTAAAAACGTATATAACTAACTGTAAACCCCCTTTACATAGTCTCTTGGTTTACCCAAATTATTTCATCGGTAGCAAAGCCCAACTCTTTAGCTTTAGTTAAAAAGTGTTCTTTAAGCTCTTTGCTAACCGTTGGTGTACGCGACAAAAACCACAAGTAATCTTTGTTGTAACTGGTTATAAATGCATATTGATAATCGGGTTGGTCAAGTTCAAAAATCACGTAAGCGCCATAAAATGGACCAAAAAACGAGACTTTAAAATGCCCTGTGTCGGTGCCCTTAACAAACTTGGCTAAGCCTTCGGCGTCATCCCATTTTTTATCATCCGTTAAATACCCTTTGTTAAGGACCTTTACTGTGCCGTCGTCGTTAATTGAATAAGTCGCGGTAACTTGCTCCATCCCTTCTTCGAATGAGTGATTAAGACGCGCTATTTCAAACCATTTGCCTTTATATTTTTGTATATCAAAGTTTTTAACGGGTGTTATTCCCTCAGGAGGGCTGGTGCAGGCACTAAGAAAAAATAACCCTGTAATAAGTAAACCGTATTTAATAGCCTTCATGTAAGCTCCTTTTTTAATTACATAAATCGTACGTATTATCTAAATATAGATGGATATAAAGTTTGCTAGCCGATTAAAAAAATTTGCTATAGGATCGTATTAATTCTAAAGCAATAAAAATGACCATAGCATGAAAATTTGGGTAGATGCAGACGCGTGTCCTGTTGTTATAAAAGAAATACTTTTTAGAGCTGCAGAGCGTATGAAAATCGAGACTATTTTAGTGGCTAATCACGCAATGCGTATTCCGCCGTCAAAATACATAAGCCGCGTTCAAGTATCGTCGGGGTTTGATGTAGCCGACGACGAAATAGTAAAACGTGTTGAAAAAGGCGATTTAGTTATTACGGGCGATATTCCGCTAGCAAGTGAAGTAATTGATAACGGCGGGCAAGCACTCAACCCACGTGGCGAGCTTTATACCACCGAGAATATCCGCTCAATACTTAACGTGCGCGACTTTATGGATACCATGCGCTCAAGCGGCGTAGAAATGAGTGGTGGGCCGCCGCCACTTAGCCAAACCGATCGCCAAAACTTTGCAAATAACCTCGACCGTATTTTAGCGCAAAACAAGGCTAACTAACTTGAACACCCAATTAGTTGGCTTAGGTGATACGCAATTTAGCGTTGCGGTATACGTAGCAAAAGCGCCGCCCATGCCGTTTTTTGAAACACTTGAATGCCTAGAACCGGTTATAAATGAGCAAATAAATACCATAAACCAGTACTGTGGTAATGGTTGGCGCAAAGTGTTTAACGTTTACGCCAAAGTGCTATTTTCCCTGCCAAGTGAGCATTATTCATTTGCTAAACAAGCCCCTACTTGGCAACAATATCGCGATGAGTATTTACTGCAAAAAAATAGTAAAACCGCCCTGCTATTTAGCGCGCCTGACACTACTATTACTTGCGCAGATAAAGCTACTAGCAATCAAAATCAGCTACACATAATTGCTGGGCGTACGCACGCTAAAAACTTATTACAACAAGGTAAGTTGCATGCACAATTTGATTGGCTCGACGACGAGTTTGCAATAGACACCAGTAACAACATTATTGTGTGCCCGTATTTTGATTACAGGCAATTAAGTAATATAAAAATTGCGAGATTAAGCGAGCTAGTCGCGCAGCTAAAAGGCACTAAATAACACATTGTAAGGAACGACCATGGCCGGAATTTTAGAGTTAAACGAATTATTAAAATCAATGCAGCCTGTGCTTAAACAAGGTGAATACATATTTTGCTGTTTGGCAGGGAAATTGGCTGATTATGTTCACTTAGAGCCACTTGCCACTTACGTTGAAGAGGAAGGCCTAACCCTTATTTTAAAAGCTGAAACCGCCGATAAAGCAGGTATTACTTACGAGGGTAAATATAATTTAATTACTCTTAATGTACATTCAAGCTTAGAGGCCGTTGGGCTAACAGCTGCGGTATCTGCAAAGCTAACTGAGCATGGCATTAGCGCTAATGTGGTAGCTGCGTTTTATCACGACCATATTTTTGTACAAACAGACAAAGCACAAGCTGCAATGAAAGCACTTGGAGAGATTGGTTAGGATTGCTGGCACAGTAATGATCTGAGTGATGTGGATATTAGAGCGTCGGGTGGCGCTTAACTTATCCGACCTACGCTTAGAGAAACTTCGGGGTGTAGAGAGGGTTATATAAAAACACCGAGTTTGTTCACTCGGTGTTTTTATTGGTGCTAAATAGCGGGTGCTTGTTTAGCTTGTGAAACTTAAACTACATATCCGCTAAAACCTAGGGCTTTAAAATACAGCTTCGGAATGCCAAATTTGCACTCATTTAGCAATTCGCTAAAGCGCATTCTATCAAGCGGGTAAAACTCATTTTCTAAGTCGTGCCCTGTTTGTGTTTTACCTGTTTCGGTTAAACCCAATTGCGCGCACGTTGTGAGCTGGGCTTCGCGCTCAAATGAAGTTTCGGGGCGCATTAAATCTGCAATAAAAAGGTTTGCGTCTTTTTTAAGACTTCCTTTAATTGCTTTTAATAACTCTTTTTTATCGCCGTTATCTTCTAAAAAATGCATTACTAATAAACATAAAACGGCATCGGCTTTAACCGATAACTTATCAACTGGGCCATTATGTACATCTACGCGGCTTGTTATGCCTTGTTCATCAAATTGCTGCTGTGCGATAGCAAGCATATCGGCTGATGTATCTTGCGCAGTAAATTGCCATGTAGGGTTTAGTGCAGCCAGTGCAAGTACTTCTTTGCCTGTGCCTGCCCCTACTACCAAAATATGCGCATTGTCGCTTAGCGTTGCTTGTAGTTGCGCATTAGTGAGCTGATGTAATAATTCATAACCAGGCACTAAACGGGTTATGCGGCTATCGTATTGTGTTGCTTGCTCGCCTGTAAACGTTGGCATTGTATCTCCTTGTTTTCAGTAATGTTGCTTATAAAACTTCAAGTGTGGAATATCCACCTGGCTTTTTGGCTACATGCACTTGAGTGGCTACACGCTCGCTCATTTGTGTTACGTGCGATATAACGCCTACTTTTCTGCCTTGTGCTTGCAAAGAATCCAAAGCGTCCATTGCAATGCTTAGGGTTTCGCTGTCTAACGTACCAAACCCTTCGTCAATAAACAAAGAATTGATTTGTACTTTGTTAGACGAAAGCGATGCTAAACCAAGTGCAAGCGCTAGCGATACTAAAAATGACTCACCGCCCGAGAGCGTATTAACAGAGCGTTGCTCGTCGGCCATGTCGCGGTCGATAATTGCAATGTCGAGCGTTTGCGCTATGGCGGTTAATTCGTAGCGTTTGTTGAGTGTTTTTAAATGGCTGTTGGCATAGTGCAGTAATATTTTTAACGTTTGTGTTTGTGCTAAGTTACGCATGGTTTTACCCGTTGCATCGCCCAATACTTTATTAAGCAAGTGCCACTGCTCTACCTGTGTTTTAAGCGTAGTTAACTCAGCTTGTTTGCCTTCAAGCGCCTTTGCGTTTTGGTTGTGTTGCTCAATAGCGGTATTAGTTGCTAGTAATGAATTTTGCAGCTGCGTTTGTTGCTCATTTAAGCTGCTTAATTGCGTACTTAAAGCCTCTGCACTTTGTGTTGGCTTATCGCTACTGTTGTGTTTTTCAAGCGTAAGTTGCTGCTGTTTTAATGCGGCATTTGCATCTGTTAACGCTTGAGTTAACTGCTCGTGTTGATTTAAATGTGCTTTAATAGTATCGCTACTGAGCGTTAGTAAAATTTTGACCTGTTCGTGCGTTACATCGCTGTATTGCGCTTTAAAGTCAGTAAACCACTGGTTATAACGTGCCTCAAGTGTTGCTAGTTCTTGGCTGTTTTCAAGCAAGCGTTGCTCCACATTTTTAAGCGTTATAGCGTGCTCATCTCGTTGTTTTATCGCGTCGTCATAGGCTTTTTGGCTCGCTTGAACCTGCGATTGTTTTTGCTCTTGCTCACTTGTGAGTTTTGCTTGGTAGTCGTCTGCGCTTATTTGCTCGTTATTAAATAAAGCTGAGCGCTCACTTTGTACAGCGTCTAATAGCTCTTTTGCTTTTACAAACTCTTCATTAAGTGCTTTTAACGATTGCTCGCTTTTACTAACAAGCGGGGTAAGCTGCTTTATTTGCTCATTAGCTGTGTCTTGGCGCTTTTGGCTTTGCTCAAGTTGCGTTTGAGTTTGCTGATACTGCGTAACCTGCTCGCTCAGATCGCTAAGTTCAAGCGTATTGGCTTGTAGTTGCTGCCAAAAATCACTGTTTTCAAATTGATTATTGAGTGTTGTACCCAGCTCGTTAATTTGTGCACTAAGCTCGCTAAGCTTACTCGTTAACTGGTTTTGCTGGTGTGTAAGCTCAAGGTGTTTATTACTCAGTTGCTGCTGTACTTGCTGCTCTGCTTTAAGTGCTGCTTGTAGCTCGTTTACTTTGGTTTGCAATGTACGTTGACGTTTTTGTTGCTCAAAGTATTGCGCTTTTTGCTGCGTTAATTGCTTATAAGTTACTTCAAGCTGATCAGGCGTTAAGTCGTTAAGCTCACTACGTGCACCTTGCATGGTATTTTTAATGTCGAGCTGTTTGGCTTTTGCTGTTTGTATTATTTGCTCAAGTTGTCCGTGTTCAGCAGTTAATACAGCATGTTGAGTTTGATGTTTATGCAGCTCGCTTTGTGCATGGTCAAATTGCTTTTTAGCGGTATTAAAAGCATTTTCAAAATCAGTAATTAAGTTATTTAATTGCTGATTTTGATTTACCGCATACGGATGCTCCGTTGCGCCGCACACTAAACAAGGCTCATTAGGGCGAAGCTCAGTGCGTAAATGCTCTACGTTTTCGCTGGCTCTTAAGCGCGCTTGGTTAAGTGCGTACTCGCTGCCTTTAAGTGCTTGCTCGCTGGTTATTAAATGCTGATTAAGTAAAGCATGGGCTTGCTGGCTTTCATTTAGCTGCTGATTGAGCACTTGCTGGCGTTGAGTGCTTTGTTTTAGCTCTGCGTTAAATTGCTTATAGCGCTCTCGCTGCTCTTTTAAGTAATCAATACTTTTTAGCTGCGCGTCGCAGTGCTCTGCATTAAATTCATTAAGCTGAGTATTTAAAACCTGCAAAGCTGACTGCTCGCTCGTAAGTAACGCCTCGCACTGCTGCACTTTATTATTTTGTGTATTTAATCGCTCGCTCTGACCTGCAAGCTCGGTATTAAGAGTTTGGCTTTGTGCAAGGTTTGCAGTTAATTGCTGCTGTGCATTTAAGTAAGTATTAAAGCTTTGCTGATAGTAGCTCCAGTCTTTTGCTAAAACGTGCAGCTGTGCATGCTCATTAAGCCATTGCTGGCTTTTAGTTGAGTCGGTATTAGCGAGCTCTAGCTCGTTATTGCTTTGTTTAAGCTGCTGTGTGAGCTCATCAAGTTGAGTTTGCTCTTTGGTTATTTGCGACTCTGTGCCTTTTACAGCTTGAGTTTGCAAAGCAATGCTGCTGTCGAGCTCTCTCGCTTTTGCTATAACGGGCGCTGCATTTTGTTTTTGCTCATTGGCGTTATTAAGTAGCTCAGTATGCTTAGCAAGCGCGGTGTTACGCTCGTTAATTACCGCTAAATGATCAACACTTTTAAGTGATGTTATTTGCTGATCTAACGCCGTATTTTGATTGATTAATTGAGTAAAACGGCTGCGGTTATCTTTTATTTCAAGCGCCTGCTTGGCTTGTTTTGCTTGCTCGCTTTGAGCAACGATACTTTCAAGCGCTGAGCTTGCTTGTTGCTGGGTTTGCTGTGCCTGCAGTAAGCTTTGCTCAAGCACTGTAGCTTGCTGATACCAGTTAAGTGCTTTTTCGGTTTTGGTTAGCTCTTTTTTAGTGTGTTCGGTTTGCGCTTTTAAATCGGTTAACTTGGTTTGTTGTAACTCAAGTTCATCGGTCGTTAATAAGGTATAGCTTTGAAGGCCTGCTTTGAGCGCTTCAAGCTTTGCCACTTGCTCTTTATGGCGCTCAAAAATACGCACACCAATACGGCTAAATTTATCGGTGCCTGTTAAGCACTCCAAAAGTTGCGCTCGCTCATCGCCAGTGGCTTTTAAAAATGCAGCAAACTCATGTTGCGCTAAAAGTACGGCACGGGAGAACTGCTCAAAGTTAAGCCCTATTTTACTCTCAACTTCTTTTATTGTGTGGCTTTTGTCAGCTATTAAGGTTTCGTCTGGCAGGGTTACTAAGGTGTGCTCTGCTACTTTAAGTTTGCCAGTTACCTTTTTATGAGTGCGTGAAACTGTATAACGCGCGCGGTAAAGCTGTTTATCTTGCCCTAAAAAGTCAACCTCGGCGTAGCCTTCCCATGTACCTCGGCGTAGTAGGTTTCGCGCATCATTAAGCTTAATGCTGTCGCCATTAAACTCAATTAAGTTACCTTTATCGCCGCGTAGCCTCGCTGTTTTTGTATAAAGGGCTAAACATATCGCATCTAAAAAAGTACTTTTACCAGCGCCGGTATCGCCTGTTATCGCAAATAAGCCTGCATCTTTTAATGGGGCTTGAGTAAAGTCTATTTCAGCATCAACTATTGAAGCTAAATTATGAATACGAACTGCGGTTATTTTCATAGTTGCTCTTGCTCCGTTAGCTCGTTTATCACGTCACTTAAAAGTGCTTTTAGCTCATCGGGTACACTTTGCCCTGCCATGTCTTTATCGTTTGCAAATGCTTGTTCTAATAGGTTTAGTGGGTTGAGCATTTCAACTTCGCTTAAATCTTCAAATACGGTGTTGTCGTCATTTTGAGTCGATTGCTCACGTACACGTTCAATACCACAAAATTTAATATGCTTACCTTCAAGTGCTTGTTCTATTTGTTCTCTAAAGGTGGTGTCGGTATCGCTTGATTTAAGCTTTACCCGTAAATAAGGCGCTATTGTATTTTGTGCGGTGTCGAGCGCTTTAATTTGCTCGCATAGTTCGCTTAATGGCACACACTCCCCTTTTGGTAAAATAATTACATCGGCAGAGCGCGGAATGTAAAGGGGGTTTACAGTTGTACTAATATGTTGTTTTTCATCAATAATAAACTCAACAACATTTACTTGGTGCGTGTAGTTACGCTCTGAAAACGACATAGGGATAGGTGTGCCGCTGTAGCGAATAATATCGCTTTTAGCGACTTGTTGCGCTTTGTGTAAGTGCCCAAGGGCAACATAGTTGGCTTGTTTACCAAATACATTGGCTGAAATAGACTCCTCACCACCTATTACTAAGTTACGCTCAGAATCACTTGAGATATCCCCGCCTTTTGCGTGTAAATGCCCCATAACTATTAATGGTGAGTTTTGCTCGTTTATATTAGTAGCTTGCTCTAATGCAAGTTCATAAGCTTTTGCAACGCCTTGAGCATAACTAGGGCCGCTTTCGGTTTGACTAAGTAAACTTACATCGCTTGCACGTAAAAATGGCATAGCGACGATTACAGCGCGTTTACCATTGGTATTTATGGTAATAACAGTTTCATCGGGTGTTGCGACATCAAAGCGCCCTACTACGTGCGTATCAAATTGCGCTAGTAATGGCTGAGCTGCCAAAATACGATTTGCAGAGTCGTGGTTACCCGCAATAATTACTACGTGTAATTGTGGGCATGCCTTTTTGGCGTCTTTAATAAATTGGTAAAGCTGATTTTCGGCGCTAGCGCTTGGAGTCGCGGTATGATAAATATCGCCAGCAACTAAAAGTAAGTCTATTTGTTGTTCAACAAGAGTGGCTAATAACCATGTAAAAAAGGCTTGATGCTCAACACGGCGGTCGTGTTCGTAGAATTGTTGGCCAAGGTGCCAATCTGAGGTGTGGAGGACTTTCATGTCGCGCTCTTAATTAAACCGTAAGAGCGCCAATATACCCAAGGCAGTTAAAGATGCAAGCCTAAGCCGTGTATTACCTTAGGTTAAACTGTACCAAGCTGAAAAAACAACCGGTAATGCTAAAAGTGCCATTAATAATGGAATTTTTAACGTTTTAGTTTGTTTTGCGTGTAGCGCCTTTAATGCATTAGTTTCGTTGCACGCTGCTACTTTATCGATATAAAAATAACCCGAATCGAGATACTGCTTACAGTTATTCTCACTTGCTGGAATCGCAATTAGTTCTTGTTGTTTTTTTAGGATGTAAAAATCCATAAGCCCACCGCATTTCTTGCTAGTAATCGATATTAATTTGAGGATAAATGTGACGAATTTATTTGCCTCAAATAAAAAGGTTGGCGATTTTAAATATAAACTGCACTAAAGATCAACCTAAAATTGCACTATTTATCATTTATCGTAAAAATAGCGAACATTAAGGAAGTTCGGCAATATTTGAGCCAATAATTCAGCTGTTTTCACTGTGTTTTTGTTCAGTAGAGTGGGCTATTAGCTCATTTTACTTGTTGGAAATTTGAGACACTTATACATAGGATTATTGGTTTACCTGATAATGTTAAAGCAATACTTTTTTAGCAACGTAGGTAAAATTAATGTGCTTTTACCAAGCTCTAAAACTTGTATTTAACAGCTCAAAACCATTATTAAAACCCACTTTTGTAAAGCCCCTTTACAGTTTTTATTTATTCGTATTTTGTTACAAAATAATTGTACTTTTCAATCTAATAAACTAAGTGAACATCACCCTAAAAATACGGTACTTGGTCGCTAATTTATTGAAGCTAACTGGTATATTTGTCAAAGTATGCTCACAAAATTATATTAGGACTAACAATGAAAAAAATAGGTCTTACGCTAAGTGCTTTTGTATTGCCTTTGGCAATATCTAGTGCGGTTATGGCGTCTTCGGTTGAGCAAACAAAAGGTTCTTTTGTTGATAAATTTCGTCAATTAGACGAAGCGCTTCCTACACCCAACGTTTATCGTAGTGCCGCTGGCGAACCAGGTGAAAGATACTGGCAGCAACGTGTAAACTACGATATTGATGTAAAGCTAGACGAAAAAAAGCACCGTATTACCGGTAGCCAAAGCATTGAATATAAAAATAACTCTCCGCATACACTTAAATATTTATGGTTACAGTTAGATCAAAATATTTTTAAAAGTGATTCTATTGCCGAAACAACTAAAACGTTTAAAAGCACTTTAGAAAGCCTACCAGCTCAAAAGCCTGCTAAATTAAGTTTAGGTGACTTACGCCGTCAGCAATTTATGAGCGACAACGAACTGGGTTATACAATCAGTGGCGTAAAGGATGACGATGGTAAAGAGCTACGCGTAACTGTAGTTGATACTTTAATGCGCATTGATTTAAACGAGCCATTAAAACCAGGTAAAGAAGTAGAATTTAGCATGAACTTTGCATTCAACATTGTTGAAGAAGATGCTGTAGGTGCACGTTCTGGTTACGAGCACTTTGAAGAAGATGGCAACGACATATTCTTAATTGCTCAGTGGTTCCCTCGCTTAGCGGCTTATACCGATTACGAAGCATGGACAAACAAGCCATTTTTAGGCTCTGGTGAGTTTACGCTTGAGTTTGGTGATTACGATGTTGAGATTACCGTTCCTGCGGATCACATTGTATCGGCAACAGGTAAGCTTGATAACGCGAGTAAAGTACTTACAAGTACTCAGCGCAAACGTTTAAAACAAGCTGAAACATCTAAGCGTCCTGTGTTTATTGTTAACGCAGAAGAAGCGCTAGAAAACGAAAAAGAAGGCACCGACAAAACTAAAACGTGGCACTTTAAAGCGCAGAATGTTCGTGACTTTGCTTGGGCGTCGTCTCGTAAGTTTATGTGGGATGCAAAAGGTTATCAACAAGGTGGTGACGTTCAACCTTTAGTTATGGCAATGTCGTTCTTCCCTAAAGAAGGTGGTGACTTATGGAAAAAGTACTCAACTGAAGCGGTAGTACACACAATGGAAGTGTACTCTAAGTATTCTTTTGATTACCCGTACCCAACTGCACAGTCGGTTAATGGCCCCGTTGGTGGTATGGAATACCCAATGATCACCTTTAACGGTCCGCGTACTAAGTTACAAGATGACGGTACTCGTACTTATTCTCAGGCTGAAAAGCGCTTTTTACTTGGCGTAGTTATTCATGAAGTTGGTCATATTTACTTTCCGATGATTGTGAATTCAGATGAGCGCCAATGGACGTGGATGGATGAAGGCTTAAACAGCTTTTTAGATGGTGTTGCTGGTCGTGAATGGGATCCTACAATTCCTTGGGGTGTTGAGCCTCGCGATATAGTGAGCTACATGAAGTCTGAAAACCAAGTACCTGTTATGACTCAGTCAGACAGTGTATTACGTTTAGGCCCTAATGCTTATACTAAACCTGCCGCAGCCCTTAATATTTTACGTGAAGTAATTTTAGGCCGTGACTTATTCGACTTTGCATTTAAAGAGTATGCTCAGCGCTGGAAATACAAGCGCCCTACCCCAGCTGATTTTTTCCGTACAATGGAAGAAGCCTCTGGTGTTGATTTAGATTGGTTTTGGCGTGGCTGGTTTTACACCACAGACCATGTTGATATCTCTTTAGATAAAGTATATCAACTACGTTTAGACACTAAAAACCCTGATATTGATTACAGCCGTTTACGTGATATTGAAGCAGACAAGCCTACGTCATTATTTGTTGAGCGTAACCGCGCCGAAGGTAAAAAAACATGGGTTGAGCAAAACCCTGATGTTACCGATTTTTATGACGAAAATGACCGCTTTACTGTAACCAATAAAGAACGTAACTCGTACAACAAGTTTTTAAAAGGCTTAGAGCCGTGGGAGCGTAAAACGCTTGAACGTGCTTTAGAAGAAGATAAAAACTACTACGTTATGGAATTTTCAAACCTTGGTGGTTTGGTAATGCCTATATTACTTGAGCTAACATATGAAGATGGCACAACCGAAGAGCGTTATATTCCTGCTGAAATTTGGCGTCGTAATTATAAAAATGTTCAAAAGCTAATTGTTACCGATAAAAACAAACCGCTTGTATCAGTTACTGTAGATCCTAATTGGGAAACTGCGGATGTAGATATTGAAAATAATAACTACCCTCGTCGCATTATTCCTTCACGTATTGAAGTGTTTAAAAAGGAAAAGAGTAAAGCTAAAGTAAGTCGCGATATCATGCAAGATATTAAAACTGAGCTTAAAACTGATGAGAAGAAAGACGAAAAAGATAACGGTGAGGAGCCGCAATAATGCGCTTTTTGCTTATTATTGTTTGCCTTTTAGTTGCTGCGCCGAGTATGGCGCATCAACTAAAATCGTCAGTTACAACCGTGCTTTTTAATAAACGAACGCATAATGTTGAGTTAATGCATCGCTTTTATTTACATGATACCGAACACGCCGTAGGAACATTATTTGAAGGCAAAATCGATATTATTAGTAATAAAGCCGATCAGCAACGTTTTGCTAAGTATGTTGAATCGCATGTTGCTCTACAAACGTTAAGTGGTGAACCTTTACCACTTAACTTTGTGGGAGCACAAGTTGATGGTAAGTTTTTTTGGGTTTACCAAGAAGCACCAATTCCTGAAAACATTGAAGGAATTAAAATGAGCAATGGCGCGCTTCGTGATTTATGGCCATCTCAGGTAAATATGGTAAACGTTGAGGGCAAAGGTAAGATTAAAACTTTAAACTTTGCACAAGATGATACTTGGCTCGAAGCCCGCTTTGAGCAAAATTAACAGTTAAAACTTCCCCAACCAACGCGCACTGCAGTTAATGTGCGCGTTTTCTTTATACGTTTAAACTGCGTTCATTTTTGATCTGGTATATGTAAATTTACGTAAAAATTGGTAGTTCAATTTGTATATTTACCATTTTTTGCGCATGCTACAACTACCAATTATATTTACTGTATTATCAATAGATTGATAGCAGTGCAAATAAATAATTTAAATATAGTTAGTTTCATTTATCCCTTTAGCTATAACTGGCTTGGGCATAAGCAGTAGAGAATTTTATGTTTAAATTTTATTTAGTAATAACTAAATTCAGGGAATGATATGACTACTCAGGTTGAGGCTATTTTTGGAGTAATTTTTGATTTAGATGGAACATTAGTTTCATCCGAACTAGATTTTACATTAATTAAAGCCCAAATAGGTTGCCCTTGCGAGCAAGACTTACTTGATTACATTGCTCAGTTGCCCTCACCGTATATGCGTGAAGAGGCAATGAATATAGTTCACCAACACGAATTAATAGACGCACAACATGCCAGTATTTTACCTGGGGTGAGTGAAGCTATTAATGCTTTAAAGTCTAAAAATATACCGATGGCAATTGTTACTCGCAATTTTGATAAAGCAGCGGCAATGAAATTACAAAATAATCCACTCCCTATCAGCACAGTTTTAACGCGAAGCGATGCCCCAGCAAAGCCAGATCCCAGCGCTTTAAATGCCATTGCTACACTTTGGAACATTAACGCCAGAAATTTACTTTATGTAGGCGATTACCTTTACGACATTCAAGCTGCGCACAATGCAAATATGCGTGCATGTTTATACGCTCCAGAGTTAACGCCAGCTTACGCCGATCAGGCCGATTACGTTTTACATGACTTTGCTGACTTAGTGACATTAGTTGAGAGTTATTCTGAAAAAATAGAGTTATGTTAAATAGCATGCCATTTGATTTATTCTGAAATGAGTATGTAGTTATAAAAGTTTTTATTAATCAAGTTTTGCCCATTGCGGAGCTAGCCCAATACGTTTTGAATTGGTAAAATACCGCAAAACGTAACGTATTCATTAGGGGCACAAAATGGGCAGAGCATTTGTAGTTCGTCAAAGTTCTATGATCAAAACAGCCAATGCAAAAACAAAAGTAAACTCAAAGTACGGCAAAGAGATTTACGTTGCAGCAAAAAGTGGTGATCCCGATCCCGAAGTAAACCAAACACTTCGCCGTCTAATCGAAAAAGCTAAAAAAGACCAAGTACCCGCACACGTTATCGAAAAAGCAATTGAAAAAGCAGCCGGTGGCGCAGGAGAAGATTACTCTGTTGCCCGTTATGAAGGCTATGGCCCTGGTAACTGCATGGTTATTGTTGACTGTTTAACTGACAATCCGAACCGTACTATCAAAGATGTACGTTTACCATTTACTAAAACAGACTCAAAAATTGGTACTCCTGGCTGTGTAGCGCATATGTTTGATCATTATGCGGTACTTGGCTTTGCAGGCGATGACGATGAAGTCGTATTAGAGGCATTAATGATGGCTGATGTTGATGTAAGCGATGTTGAAGCCGAGGATGGTAAAATATCAGTATTTGCACCGCCAACAGAATACTTTAAAGCTAAAACTGCCCTTGAAGACGCATTTGAAGGCATTAACTTTGAAGTAGACGAAATTACGTTTATCCCTCAAGTTAATATTGAAATTGAAGACGAAGAAGTTATTGCTAACTTTGATAAGTTTATAAATATGCTTGAAGATTGTGACGATGTACAAAATATTTATCACAATGCCATTGTAAAAAATTAAACGCAAACGGTTAAAAGCTTTAAAAAGCGTGTTTTGTGTATGCAAAACACGCTTTTTTACGTTTAAATAAATGTTAGATATTCATGTGTATTATGCTTATTTGAATATATATTTTTAAAATGCCTTAAAAGTGCTGTTATTCTAATTTTAGGCGATAAAAAACCAGCTTTAAAGCTGGTTTAGTACTTAATTTTAACTTTGATTAAGCAGTTAAAGCGTATTCGATTTTTGTGCTTTATATTTTATACGGTAGCTATGTAGTAGTGGTTCAGTGTACCCACTAGGTTGCGTTACGCCCTCTAAAACTAATGCCGTAGCGGCTTGATAGGCAATGCTGTTATTAAGGGTTTCTTCGCTTGTTGCCATGGGTGTATACGCAGTGTCATGCTCGTTTTGTCTATCAACCACTTTTGCCATTTTAGCCATTGTTGATTTTATTTGCGCTTGTGAGCACACGCCATTTAGCAACCAATTAGCCATATGCTGGCTTGAAATACGCAGTGTGGCTCTGTCTTCCATTAGCCCAATATGGTTAATGTCAGGTACTTTTGAGCAACCTACGCCTTGATCAATCCAACGTACAACGTAACCTAAAATACCTTGTGCGTTATTTTCTAGCTCACTTTGAATATCTTCTTTTGAAAGCGTTTTAGGGTCTGCCATTAGCGGCGGTGTAAGCAGGTCATTAAGACTCGCAATAGTACGTTTAGCTATACTTTGCTGCTCGGTAAATACGTTTATATCGTGATAATGCATTGCATGCAGGGTAGCGGCTGTAGGGGAGGGCACCCATGCTGTATTAGCGCCTGATTTAGGGTGAGCTTGTTTTTGCTCCATCATTAATACCATTTTATCTGGCATTGGCCACATGCCTTTACCTATTTGTGCTTTATGACTTAAGCCACAAGCAAGGCCAATATCGACGTTGCGATCCTCATAAGCTTGTATCCATGGTTGCTGTTTAATCTGTGCTTTTGGAAGCACAACGCCCGCTTGCATAGAGGTATGAATTTCATCGCCAGTACGGTCTAAAAATCCAGTATTTATAAATACAACACGCTCTTTAGCTGCATAAATACACGCTTTAAGATTTACAGAAGTACGGCGTTCTTCATCCATAATACCCATTTTAAGCGTGTTTTTAGGTAAGCTTAGCGCTTCCTCTACTAAGCTAAATAAAGTGTTAGTAAATGCCACCTCTTCTGGGCCATGCATTTTGGGTTTTACTATATTAATACTTTGCGCGCTTGAATTTTTGATACCTGTTTTTTTATTTAGGTCGTGCAGGGCAGCAGTGGCTGTAAACATCGCATCCATAATGCCTTCAAACACCGGTTGATTAAACACATCGGTAATAGCAGGGTTCGTCATTAAATGGCCAACGTTTCTTACAAACATCATGCTACGGCCTTTTAAAGTAACGGTGCCGCCATCAAGTGCGGTGTATGTTTTATCACTTTGCAGGGTACGCTCAACGGTTTTATCGCCTTTTTTAAACGATTCAACTAAGTTACCTTGCATCAACCCAAGCCAATTTTTATAAACTTGTACTTTGTCTTCTGCATCTACCGCAGCTACTGAATCTTCACAATCCATAATGGTGGTAAGCGCGGCCTCTAACACTACATCTTTTAAGCCTGCTTTATCTGCTTGGCCAATAATGTGGTGGTGATCGATATGTAGCTCTATATGTAAGTCATTGTTTTTTAATAACACTACGGTTGGGTTTTGTGCTTCACCTTGATAGCCAATAAGCTGAGATGGGTTAGCTAATGTGGTTTGAGAGCTGTCACGCAAGGTAATTAAAAGTGCGCCATCTACTACTGAGTAATTCGTGCTTTCTATATGCGAGCCATTGGTCAGCGGCAATGCTTTATCTAAAAACTGGCGAGCGTAGGCCATTACCTTAAAACCACGAACAGGGTTGTAGGTATTACCTTTTTCAGCCCCGTCATCTTCGCTTAACACATCAGTACCGTATAAAGCGTCGTATAACGAGCCCCAGCGAGCGTTAGCGGCATTAAGTGCAAAGCGTGCATTACTTACAGGCACAACCAACTGAGGGCCTGCTGTAAGGGCTACTTCGGGTTCTACATTTAGGGTTTCAATTTCAAAGTGGGCAGGCTCTTTAACCAAGTACCCAATATCTTGTAAAAAGGCATGGTACTTAACGCTATCCCACGTTTTATTAGCAAGATGGTAGTCATCTATTTGCTGTTGAAGCAATTCTCGCTTTTCAAGCAGTGCCTTATTTGTAGGGGTAAGTGTTTGAACGATATGTGCAAAGCTTTGCCAAAATTGATGCTCACTTAAGTGAGTGCCTGGTAGTAATTGATTTTTAACGAAATCAGCGAGTTGTGTATCTACGCTGAGTCCTGAATGTGTGAGAGTGTGGGACATAGTTGCCTTCCTTTAAACGGTCGCGATGTTGTTGTGTGCTTGTGCGTAAGGCAACAATAACTCAAAAAGGCAAAGTTGAGTGCTTTTTAGCTATTCACAAAATGTATAGCCACAATAACAACTATAAATTTACTAAATCTAGAAAAGGAGCCTAATGTTGAATTAAGCGCTACGGAACACACTCCTAGCCACTCTCACAACATTAAAATAATTTACACACTCGTTCGAAGGATTTTATTATGACAACATATCAACGCGAAACAGACACACTCTCTACTCTTTGCCAAACACAAGGCAGCGCATGGAAAGCTATTAACCCTGAATACGCAAGCCGTATGCGTTTACAAAACCGTTTTCGTACAGGGATTGAAATTGCGCAATACACAGCAGACGTAATGCGTGAAGATATGGCTTCATATGACGCCGACACAAGCCAGTACACGCAATCTTTAGGCTGTTGGCATGGCTTTACTGCCCAACAAATGATGATGGCTATTAAGCGCCATCAAAAAACAACTAAACGCAGCTATGTATACTTAAGTGGCTGGATGGTTGCAGCGCTTCGCTCTGCATTTGGTCCGCTGCCAGATCAAAGCATGCATGAAAAAACATCGGTACCTGCGCTAATTGAAGAAATTTACACGTTTTTAAAGCAAGCTGATGCACGTGAACTAGATCACTTGTTTAACGACCTAGATGAAGCAAAAGCGAACGGCGGCGATGTTCAAGCTGTTATTGATAAAATAGACAACTTTGAAACCCATGTTGTGCCAATTATTGCTGATATTGATGCCGGTTTTGGTAACGAAGAAGCAACTTACTTACTGGCTAAAAAAATGATTGAAGCCGGTGCATGTGCCATTCAAATAGAAAACCAAGTATCTGACGCCAAACAATGTGGTCACCAAGCGGGTAAAGTGACCGTTCCACACGAAGACTTTTTAGCAAAAATTAACGCAGTACGTTACGCCTTTTTAGAGCTAGGTATTGATAACGGCATTATTGTGGCACGTACAGATTCATTAGGCGCCAGCCTTACTCAAAAAGTACCTGTGTCGCAAACACCTGGTGACTTAGCAAGCCAATACAATGCATTTTTAGAAACTACGCCAATTAACGGTGTTGATGATTTAAATGAAGGCGATACGGCAATGAAAATTAATGGCCAGTTATGTAAACCAACTCGCCTAGATAACGGTTTATACCAGTTCCGCGAAGGCACTGAAAAAGACCGCGTAGTATTAGATTGTATTACTAGCTTGCAGTCGGGCGCTGATTTACTGTGGATTGAAACAGAAAAACCACATGTTAAACAAATTGCAGAACTGGTGAATCGTGTAAAAGAACACGTGCCAAATGCAAAACTGGTATACAACAACTCGCCTTCGTTTAACTGGACGCTTAAGTTTCGTGAGCAAGTGTATCAAGAGTGGGAAGAAGCAGGCCGTGACCTTAGTGCTTACCCAAGCCTTGGCGATAATAAAGGCCTTATGGCACCAGAAATGGATGCAACAGAGCTTGCACAAGCAGCCGATTTACTAGTGCAAAACTTCCAGCGCGATGGCGCACGTGAAGCCGGTATTTTCCATCACTTAATTACTCTGCCTACGTACCATACAGCTGCACTGAGCACTGATATTTTATCAGAAGGTTACTTTGGCGATATGGGTATGCTGGCTTATGTACGTGATGTACAACGCCAAGAAATTCGTCGTGAGCAAGCTTCTGTTAAGCACCAAGACCTAGCAGGGTCTAACATGGGCGATACGCACAAAGAATACTTCTCTGGTGATAACGCGCTAAAAGCCGGTGGTGAAGACAACACCATGAACCAATTTTAATTCCTAACTAGATAGTGTTACTCAAGGGCCAATAGGCCCTTTTTTATTGCTTTAAGTAAAGTTAGAACATTGAAGCATAATTACAGATCAGACTTTAACTAGGGCGTGTTGATCTTTGTGGATTGAAATTTGTTCAAACTAGGGGCGATTAAATCGCGGCGCGAGGTTTGTAACCTAGTGGGCTAAGTAAAAACCGAGCAACAAAGAGTTTATCGTCCCTAGAAAGAATCCAAAGGGCAGCGCATGTTTGGTATTTATGCTACGTTATCGCCTATTCATGGGTAATAACCACACTACATAAGCTCCGCCTTGCCTAAAAACCAAACATACTGCTGCAAATTAACCCACCAAAGTTCAACACGCCCTTGCCAAATCATGTTGGATCACTATTTTACTACCTGAGTGAATTTACAGATCAGAGTTTAACTAACCTTTCATAAAACGGCATATTTGGGGTGATTTTGCTGTAAAAAGCGTTTACAACAACTTTAAAAGGCTGGTAAGTGACTGATTTTTGCTTTAATAGACAAACTTAGTGAATTTATAAACCGATTTTTTACTAACTTCTCCGTGCGATAAAACAAAATTTTACTAACTGAGAGGCTATAAACAGTGACTCAAACCGATTTTTTACCAACTCAAGTTACAAAAAATGCTATAAACCGAAATTTTACTAACTGAAGTTTTAGCTAAGTCCGATATTTAACTGTCACAGAAGTGTAAAGGGGGTTTACAGTTTGAATACTACGGCGATAAATACAAAAGCCACTTATTTAAAGTGGCTTTTATTTGAGCTATAAATGTTATACAAATTTTAGGTTATTTAGTGTGTTTATCAAACCACCATTGAATATAAGCAACTTTGGTCATTAAGTTTGATGGGCGAGCTGTAATACCATGCGATGCATCAGGAATTCGCACCATTGCAGTATCAACACCTTGTAACTTTAATGCCTGATAAAACTGTTCAGTTTCTGAAATTGGTGTACGGTAGTCAGATTCCCCAGTGAGCAACATAGTAGGAGTTTTAACGTTTCCAACATAGCTGATAGGCGAGCGTTTCATGTAATGCTCAATGTGATCCCATGGTTTTCCTGGAAACCAGTAATCAGCAAAAAACGGATAAAAATCTGCTGTTAGTACAAAACTGATCCAATTGATAACAGGCTTAGCAACTACAGCTGCAGCAAAACGATCTGTATGACCCACAATCCAAGCTGTTAATACACCGCCACCAGAGCCACCGGTTACAAACAATTTAGACTCGTCAATAAAGCCTTTCGCTATTAGCGCATCAACACCTGTCATTAAGTCATCAAAGTCGTTACTTGGGTAATTATGATGAATGGTTTGTGCAAACTCGTTACCGTATGAATCACTTCCGCGTGGATTCATGTATAGAACGATATTCCCCTTTGCTGCAAACAGTTGAATTTCGGCGCTAAAATGCGGCCCATAATTAGCGACAGGGCCGCCGTGTATTTCTAGTATTAACGGATACTTTTTGCTGCTGTCAAAACCTGGCGGATAGGCAATCCATCCTTGAACAGGGAGTTCATCGTAGCTTGATTTAATCCAAACTTCTTCCACTTTAGCCAAAGCTTTATCACCTAGAGCATCAGCATTAAGGGTAGTTAAACGCTGCGCTTTACCGCGTTTAATTGTTGCTATATCAGCAGGGCGCTGAGTATCTGCAAGGGTAAAGGCTATTTCGCCATCTTCGCTTACATCAAAGTCGCCACCAGAATAAGGGCGACCAAATGCAACGCTGCCAATTTGGGTTGTTATTATTTTACGCTTGCCACTGCGTGGTTGATACGCAAGGGCAGTTTGGCCTTTATCTGCATAGCTAAAGTATATGCCTTTGGAGTTTGCACTCCACTTTATTTGACCTACGCTGCGGTCAAAATTCGGCGTTAAGCTAACTGTCTCTCCAGATTTTAAATCACGAATATAAAGCTGAGCGTTTTCGTAGTTAGTGCGTTTATCATCGTAACCTGTGTACGCTAAGTAACGACCATCGGGAGAGATTTTAGGCTGCTCGTCAGGACCATTTCTATCGGTAATTTCTGTTATATTTTGCGAAGCTAAATCGAGTTTATAAATTTCACTGTTTGTGGGTTTTAGTTGGTTGTTTGTGTGCCTGTTTGCAGAAAAATAAAGCGACTTACCATCGTTGCTAAAACTTACATCGCCCGCGTTATCAAACTCATCATGAGTGAGTTGTTTGGCATTACCACCGTTAGCATCTATGGAAAATAATTGGCTAAAGCCCTTTTGTGTGTAACCGCCACCATCTGAACGGTAGTAAACATCATCAATAAATTTAGCAGGCTCTGCCCACGTTGCACCTTTTGGTTTACCTGGTAAGCTCACTGGTGCTGAATTAGCGCTTGGAACAAACATGCTAAATATTAATTGGTTGGAATCAGGGCTCCATGTAATCGCACGAGGACTACTTGTTAAGTTACTTATTTTTGCCATAGCACCTGTTTTAAGCCATTTAATATATATTTGGCTGCTGCCATCGCGGGTTGATATAAACGCAAGGCGTTGGCCATCAGGAGAGAGTACTGGCGAGTAATCCATGTGCACGCCAGAGGTTAATGGCTGCATTTGTTTGGTTTTGTAATCAACAGACCAAATATTCCCCACTTTACGATCTGTTTTTATATCCATGCGATTACGCACAAAATAAACCGTTTTACCGTCTTCGGTTATATCTATTTGATTGGCATATTCTAAATTAAATACATCTTGCAGTTGTAGTGTATTTTTTTCAGCGTAGGCTAAATTGCTACAGCCTAAAACGAGGCTAAGTTTTAAAAACTTTTTCATTTTTATCCCTGTTGTTACTTTTTTAATTTTCTAAGTAGTTATATGTTAGGGATTATTAAATTAACAGTAGGATGCGATGAAGCTCTTATTTAACTCTATGAGTTAAAGCTGTAAAGGGGCTTTACAGCTTATAATTTAAGGTTGTGTGGAAAGCCTAATTGGCTGAGTTACACAGGGCTTTTATATCTTTTATAAGTGATATGCCATCAGCGTTGTCGCCATGTACACATAAGCTATGGGCGTTGAGCGTTAGTTTTTTTCCTGTTCGTGTTGTTACACTACCATCGGATAAAAGCTGAGTTACTTGTTTTAGTAATGCAGCTTTGTTGTGAACGCTGCCCTCAAGTGTTCGTGACACTAAATGCCCGTCGTCGGTGTACTGCCTATCGGCGAATGCCTCGAGTATTAGATCAACTCCTGAGCTTTTGGCTATTTGAATGTGCTTATTGGCATTTTTAGTCGCTAAAATCATTAGCTTTAAATCTGTTGGGTAGCTGGCAATTACATTTATAACGGTTTGTAATATTTGATCATTTGCCATCATGTCGTTATAAAGTGCGCCGTGGGGTTTTACATAGCTAAGTGTTAAACCTTGTACTTTTGCCATCCCCTCAATAGCGGCTATTTGATAGTGCAGGCAATTTGTAAGCTCTTTTTCGCTAAGTACCATTGAGCGCCTACCAAAGCCCTGCTTGTCTGGGTAGCTTGGGTGAGCACCAATTTGTACGTTATGTTGCTTGGCAAGTACAATAGTGTATGCCATTACATCGGCGTCACCTGCATGAAACCCACACGCAATGTTAGCCATATCAATATGTGGCATAACGTCATCGTCTAGCCCCATTTTCCACGCGCCAAAGCTTTCGCCTAAATCACAATTGAGTTTCATATTAGTGCGCCTTTTGCGGTTTTATTGTGACAGGTAATACGCCGTTAGCCGGTGCTTCTCCTAGTAACACTTTTGCAAGTGCGGTAAAAGCAGGACCAGATACAATATCGTTTTTATCTACATCAATATTATATGCATACGATGCAAGTACGGCATTTGCATAATCGCCAAATTTAGCAATGTCATAAGGGGCTCTCAGGCTTATAAAAACAGTGCTTTTATTACTCTGCTTTGCCATATTTAATAATGACTCAAGTGCTTTTGGCTGCTCTGCATTATTAAGTGCAAAATTTGAATCATCTTTTAAATCATCCATACCGCCAATTTCGACCGCACTTTGATTAGGTGTTGCATTACCGGCGATAACTACATCAGCAGCGTGTATTTGTGCTTTTGCGAGTGCCGGATTAAACCCTTGTAAACTACTACAACTATAGTTAAGTTTTTGCTGGCTGATAGCTTCAATTGCTTGCTGCATTGCCATACATTTACGCGTGTCTGGCATAATAATATGAACATTACTTCCTGCTTTTAAATTAAGCGGCAAAGTACTGTTATTATTTTTAACCTGCGTTATTGCCTCTACAGCAAGCTGCGCTTCTATTTCGCGATGTGCTGCACTGCCAATTGTTTGCTTTGCATTTATGAGCGCGGTAATAGGGTCAAAATTAGTGCTTAATCTAAATTTATTTTTAAGTGTAATAATACGCTGTGCCGATTGTGCTATTTCTTGCTCATCAAGTTGGTTTGATTTAACCGCTGCAACAAGATCTTTAATAAGATCATCGAGTTTATTTAAATCATCTGGTGTTCTAATTTCAATAGGCATTAGGGCAATGTCAGCTCCAGCGGCAAATGTATTTATTACCGCTTGAGTTGGTGTGAAGAAGTTACTAATACCAGCCATATCAAGCGCATCAGTTACTACAACTCCTTGGTAATTAAGCTCGCCACGTAAAATATCAGTAATGATTGCGCGCGACATTGTTGCCGGTTTTATCATAGTTTTGCCATTAACACTTATAAACGTTGTGCTATCAAGCGCTGGGTATTGAATATGCGCCGTCATTATCATACCTGGGTTTTGCTTGGCGATAATGTGTTTAAACGGTGCTAGGTCTTGCTCGTAAATAACTTCTTTTGCATGGTTTACTTTAGGCAAGCCTGTATGGCTATCTACGTTTGTATCGCCGTGACCCGGAAAGTGCTTTAACGAGGTAATCACGCCATTGCTTTCAAATCCTGCAACCTGTGCGGCGCCCAATTTACTCACTAATGCTGGCTTTTCACCAAACGAGCGTACGTTAATAACAGGGTTATCGGGGTTCATGTTTACATCAACCGTGGGCGCGTAGTTTACATTTATACCCAGCGAATTTAGCTCTTTAGCTATTACTGTTGCTGTTTTTGTCGCAAAGCTTGTACCGTGTTTTTTGTAGGTTGCGCCAATCGACATATTACCGGTAAATGAGGTGGCAACATCGCGTGGTAAACGCGCTACACGTCCGCCTTCTTGATCTATTGATATAAATAGCGGCAGCTTACTACTGGATTTACTTGCAGCTGTTTGCAATTGGCTATTAAGCGCAATTGTTTGCTCTATCGATTGAGTGTTTTCAGAAAATAAAATTACCCCACCAATATCGTATTTTGCAATAGCGGTAGCGAGTTCATTAGGTAACTCGGTCATTGGAGTTCGGCATTTATTACTTACTCCTTGCTGGCAGAAGTAACGAAAGTCGAGTATTAGCTTTTGCCCAAGTTGTTGTTCAAGAGAAAGCACGGGTTTAGCAAGCGAGGATTGTAATGGCATTAAGCACCCAGATAAAAAAACGATAGACGATACAATACACTTATTTAGCAAAACACACTCCAAAGCTAAAAAGTAGATAAGTGTAAGCAGCTTAACTACTTTTTGAGGTAACTGCAAAAGAAGGATTTTTTGCAGAGGAACCAATAACGTATTGTAAAAGTTAAAGAAAATTCATAATCTTGCAACTAGCGAAAAGTTATATTTAGTTATATTTTTTGTGGCTTTGTTAATATTAGATAATAAATTTTCAAGAGGGTATAATTGCGGGCTTTATATACAATTATAGGTTCGGGTACTGAATACCTGTACTTAGGATGGCATACGTTTGCGAAAAAAAATTATTAACGGCCTTAAATCTTCGATTTCTTATTTTGCTTTTAGCGATTACGGCTTCTATTAGTACTTTAGTAAGTAGCTTTTATTCTACCTACCAAGTACAAAAAGAGCAGTTAACAGCTTACACGCTAAAAAGTAACTATGCTTATGCCAATAAACTGGCATCCGCAACAGATAATTTTTTAGAATCCGCAATGCAACAACTGGCCTATTCAGCTAAAAAAATAGAGCAAAGAGTTGATGATGAAGATTTATTAAACCAAGAAGCGACCCGCTTACACTTACAAACGAATAGCTTTAACTCGGTTGTAATTAATAAGCATAGTGTTGTTGTCGCAACCTCTCCTAAATTTCCGCAACTTATTGGTGAATCAATCCACTCACCTGGCGCTGTACAAGCGCTACAAGAAAAAAGACCATTAATCAGCACGCCTTATATGTCGGCTGCTGGGAACTTTATTGTTTTTATTTCTCATCCTTTGTTTGATAAAAGTGGAGATTACCTTGGTTATATTGGTGGCTCTCTTTATCTAAAGGAGCGTAATATTTTAAATAGCTTATTAGAGCAGCATTATTATGAGGGTGGAACATATATTTATGTGGTCGACGCCAGTAGGCGAATTCTCTATCACCCAGATCAGGCACTAATAGGGACAGTCGTCACAAATAATTCCATCACTAATAATATGATTACAGGCCAAAGCGGTACTTCTATTGTTAAAAATAGCCAAGAGATAGAAATGCTAGCAGGCTTTTCCTCCGTGCCTAAAGCAAAATGGGTAATTGTCGCTCAGCGCCCTGTAAGAGCAACGCTTTCGTCACTTGATTTACTCATAACTGAAGTAATAAAACGTACATTACCGATGGCTGTTATTACGTTTCTTTTAATAGGTTTTTTTGCTCACTTAATTTCTAGACCTTTAAAACAACTAGCAGACAAAGCAAATACACTTGACGATCCAACAAGTATTGAAGAGCTAAAAAGTGTTAAATCTTGGTACTTTGAAAGCCAAAGACTAAAAATTGCAATGCTCAATGGAGTTAATACTTTGCAAATGCAGATAGGTCAGCTTCGTCATGATACGCAAACAGATCCCCTCACTGATACTCATAACCGTAGGAGTTTAAACGGTTTATTAAACCAATTGATGTTTAAGCAAACTCCATTTGCTATTTTAGAGATAGACATCGATTTCTTTAAGCGAGTTAACGATACCTTTGGCCATGATAAAGGAGATGAAGCTCTTAAATCGCTTACTGATATTATCAAAAAATTATCTCGAAAAGACGATATCGTAGCACGTATAGGTGGTGAAGAATTTGTACTTGTCTTGCCTAATGAAAACAGCCAAAGTGCGCTCAAAATAGCAGAGCGACTACGTAAAACTGTTGAGTCTACAAATATGGAAACTATCGGCTTTATAACAATTTCTATTGGGATTGCAACTTGGCCTGAGCACAGTAACGACATAGACCAAGTTTACAAGTGTGCTGACAAAGCACTTTACCATGCAAAAGAACATGGCCGTAATCAGTGCATTGTTGCTGATTAAAAGTGTGTTTCGATAGGTGAATAGTTAATTGCAATTTCTACATTGCTCACTGATCTATAGCTGTTTAGAGCACTAGACAATCCTGCAATATCAACATCCTTTTCAACAAGTAATGTGTAATTGTGAGCTGTTGACTTGACTAATTCATAATTATTTTTTAACTCATCAGGCACAGAATCGGTATTTAGTGTAATGGTAAGAGTACCTGTTACTACACCTTTTTGTTTTAAGTTCTGATTATAAATAACGTCGCCTTTAAATAACTGCTCAGAGTTAAAGATAAGTTTATCACCAGATGAATTTATGCTTTTAGATGCATTTTTAACAACACCTTGACTACTTTCTTTTTTAGGGAAAATAGTGTCACTTTTCTGGTTCTTAGATGGTTCTTTTATAATGATCTCTGCTGTTTTAGGTTGTACCTGAGAGTTGTTAACCTCTGTTTTTTCACTGTTATTACATGCAGATAGTAATAAAGCTGCGATTATTGGCACTGCACTTGTAAAAATTATTTTTTGCATTCGTTTACCTTTGTTTACTTTTCTTTAAATTTAAAGCTATTCAGCCTTATTCAAGTCTGTATATTAACAACTTAACTAGATGTTTACATAAAACAATCAATTTAAAAACATTAAGTATTTAAACATAATAAATACAAACAGGTGGATACATGTCTCAATTCAAATTAACAACTATTGCCATGGTTGTAACATCTACATTAGCAGCAGGTGAACTAACGGCCGCTGAACAAACTCGATTTTATGATGTAAGTGCAACAAATTCAGTTACTCAGGGCGCTTCTTTAGCTGCCGTTCAGCAGAAAACCTTAGCCGAACGCGCCACTGTGTCGGGTCAAAAATCTATTTACGATGCACAAATGGGTAAAGCAACATTTTTATGGCAAGCAATAGGTCAGCGTAAGCCTGACATGGCTTTAATCGCAGCTGATAACCGTAATCAATATGCTGCTGACTTTTATATTGAAACTTTAACAGGTATTAGTAATCGTAAAGCAACAGCATCTTCTGCTGTTATGGTTGATTTATCAGAGCAAAAACGCGGTTCTATTAGTGCAAAATACAAACAACAAGTAAACGGTGTTGAAGTTTTTAACCGCGAATACAACTTGTTAATGGATAAAGAGTACAACTTAGTAGCAAGCTCGGGTTATTTTGCTGATACGTCGTCATCTAAAAATAAACTTGCTGCGTTAACTGGTTTTGTAAGCTCTGAGCAAAGCATAAGAAAAGCATTTAGTGAATTAGCAAATATTGATGTCTCACTTCGTAAAATTGGTAACGAAGGTGGATATGCAAAATATGAGGCTAAATCATTAGATGATTCTAAGATTGTTTTAGGTACACCACGTGCAAAAGAAGTGTTTTTTGAAGTTGCAGGCGAGCTTAAATCAGCTTACTACATTGAAGTAGAAGTATCAGAAGTTAGCTCTTTAGAAAGTGACTACTTTAGCTACGTAGTAGATTCAAATAACAGCAAAGTATATTTTGCGAAAGATTTGAAATCTCATGCAGCTGACTTTAATTACCGTGTTTACGCAAACCAAGATGGCTACCCAATGGAAAGTCCGCACGGTGACGTAATTCCTGCAGATGGCCCAGGACAAGTAGACGAGACTGAGATTTTAGACGCGCCAATGGTATCTCTATCTTACTACAGCAAACTAAGCACAATGGACCCATGGTTAGCTGATGATGCAACGACAACTTCGGGTAATAACGTATTCGCATACGCCGATGTGGTTGCACCTCAAGACTTTAGTGAAGGTGACTTTACTGCTGAAACAACAGCAGACTTCACATTTGACTACCCTTATCAAGTAGATGAAGTCGCAAATAGCTACGCAAACCGTAAAGCGGCTATTGTTAACTTGTTTTACATGAATAACTTTTTACATGATTTTTTCTATGACCATGGCTTTGATGAAACGTCAAATGTAGCGCAGGTATCTAACTTTGGTCGTGGCGGCGTAGAAGGTGACCCGATTGAAGCACAGGCTCAAGATAACTCAGGTCGTAATAACGCAAATATGTCTACGCCAGCTGATGGTGCTAGTCCACGTATGCAAATGTACTTGTACAACAGTAAAGATGCCACTGTTGGTGTAGATTTTGGTATTACAGTAACTTCACATGATTCTTTAGGTCTTTTAGCTTCAACAAAAGAATCGGGCTTTGGTAAATACCAATTCAGTGACGTGGCTGCAGAAGTTGTTCGTTTAGATGATGGAAATACAGTAGATTCAACAAGTGTAAATGATGGTTGTGAGCCTGCTATAAATGCAGCTGAACTAGCAGGAAAAATTGCAATTGTAGACCGTGGTTCATGTGCTTTTACAGTTAAAGTAAAAAATGCACAAGATGCAGGCGCAATAGCAACTATCGTTGTTAATAATGACCCAGATACGGCAGAACCGTCACCAATGGGCGGTGAAGACGATACTGTAACCATTCCAAATATGGGTTTAAATTACGCTGATGGTCATGCAATGTATGACCTAATTGATGTTCGTGAAGTTGTTACTGTAAACATGTTTACAAAAGCAACATTAAAAGATGGTACGTTTGATAATGGTATTATTGCTCATGAATGGGGTCACTATATTAGTAACCGCTTAGTCGGTAATTCATCAGGCCTTATTAACTTCCAAGGCCGCGCAATGGGCGAAGGCTGGGGCGATTTCCACTCATTAATGTTTATCGCTAAAGAAAGCGATATAAATATTACAGGTAACGATAAGTTCCAAAAAGCATATGGTAGCGGCACATTTGTAGAAGACTTCTACTTCGGTATTCGTCGTCTTCCTTATTCAACTGATACAGATGTAAATGCATTGTCGTTCCGCCATATTACTGAAAATGCTGGCGCTGATATTGGTATTTCACCAACAAGCGTAGCCTCTCCTCATGCTGCCGGCGAAATTTGGGCAACTGTATTATGGGAAAACTACGTAGCGCTTATTAACGAGCATGGCTTTAATGAAGCACAAACTCGAATGGCTGATTACTTAGTTGCAGGTTACAAGTTAACACCTATAGCACCAACCTACACTGAAGCACGTGATGCTATTTTAGCTGCTGCCTATGCAGTAGACCCTGCTGATTACAAATTAATGGTAGGTGCATTTGCTAAACGTGGTATGGGTCTTGGCGCAGTATCGCCAGATCGTTTCAGTAATGACCTTACTGGTGTGGTTGAATCAGATAAAACACAGCTTTCTAGCTATGCATTTGCAAGTGCTGACTTAAACAACATGTACAATGGTACAGAGCTTGGTTTTTGTACTAACGACAATATTTTAGATAAAGGCGAAACGAGTACGGTTAGCGTAACAATTACTAACCGTGGTAGTGAAGTACTTAGTGGTACAACAGCACAACTGACTGTTATAAGCGATCATGATGTAACATTTGAAAATGATGGTTTACTTACTTTTGGTGAAGTTCAACCGTACGAAGCAATAACTAGTAACGATATTAAAGTTACTTTGAACGAAGCGGGTACAGCTGAAACACTAGAAATTGAAGTCACATTCCCTGAAATTGAAACGGACGATGATATCGTTGAAGCACTTGATCAAACACTTACGTTTGAAGTAAATATGGGCTTTAAGTCAGAAATGCCTGTTGGAGCTGTAGTTTCAGATGATATGGAAGTAGCAAGTTCATCACTATTAGATTTAAAAGAAAACGTAATGTTTGGCGGTGACTTAGCTGTTGGCACTCAGGTTATGGATAATAGTGGTAATATTGCCTTCTTTGAACAAGGTGGGTTTGAGCTAGGCACACAGGCAATGCGCCTTGTAAATAATGGCTTCCAATCAGATGTAGCAATAGAGAGTAAGCCATTCGAAGTTGGTTACTCAGGCGACTTTGAAATCTCATTTTGGCATTTCTATAGTATTGAGCAAAACTGGGATGGTGGTGTTGTAGAAGTTAGTGTTAATGGCGGTGACTGGGTTGATGCTACTGAAATTGGCGGCACATTTGATGTTGGCTATGACGCTGTTCTAATCGAAAATGATTCGCAAGAACTTCAAGAACGTGAAACTTTTACAGGTAATAACGTACAAGATAGTGGCGCGTATGGTAATTATGAAACTATCAACTTTGGTGATGCTCTAAACGGCAACTTAGTAAAAGTGCGCTTTAGAATCTCATCAGATGGCGCAGTTGATGATTTAGGTTGGTGGATTGATAACCTAACTATGTCTAACGTTTTATCTCCTGTATTTTCAGAGCTTGTAGCGGGTGATTCACTAGCATGTGATAACGCAGCCCCACTTGTTTTAGTCGAAAGTGCATCGGCGGAAATTACTGAATCTGCTACAGGAACAATTACAGCAACAGCTACAGATCGCAATGGTCAAACACTAACTTATGCTTGGACTCAGGTTAGCGGTAGTGCTGCTACGCTCACTGGTACTGACACTGAAACTTTAAGCTTTACACCTGCAGCTATTACTGCAGATGAAGAGCTTGTTTTTGAAGTTGCCGTAAGTGATGGTGTAACAACTGTGACTCAACAAAGTACTGTAATGGTAAAAAATGAAGCGGTAGCAACAGTGCCTGTAACTGAATCAAAATCTAGCGGTGGTGGTAGTTTTGGCTTTATAGCTTTATTACTTACTCCATTAGTATGGTTTAATAGACGCCGTAAAAACGTAAGTAAATAAGTTTAAATAACATCCCGTCATCTCTAAATACATGACGGTTTTAATGAAAGGCCAGTAGCGTTTGCATCTGGCCTTTTTTATGCACTTAGTTTGATTTTTTTAGTCCTGAGCACAGTAACGACATAGACCAAGTTTACAAATGTGCTGACAAAGCACTTTACCATGCAAAAGAACATGGCCGTAATCAGTGCATTGTTGCTGATATTAGCTAACCACTGCTTAGCTAAGTAATACTTTACATTGAACTTAAATTGATAAATTCTCTACAAAGAGTGCATGAGTTTATTAAGCCAGCCATCAGCTTTTGATGGTTTGTAAATCATTACTATGTCTTCGTTGTAGCGACTGTTAACCCCCTTTACAGTTAATTTTTTAAGCCCTAAATCATCAATCACGAAATTTGGTAAATATGCCAACGCCAAGCCACTTTGTATCACCTCTATTAATGCACTGTAATCGCTACATCTAAATACAATATTGCGCGGGGCTATTTCATCTTGCCAACCGTCGGAGCCAATACCTTGTTCAAGGCCGCACAGTGGTGAAAACAACGGGCATGCAAAAGACAACTGTAGTAATTGGTTTTTATTGAGTGTTAAAAAGCCTTTTTGTACTAGCTGATGTGAAGGAGACGCAGCTACACTAAACTCAGTATTAAATACGTCAACCGCCACTAAATTAGTATGTGAGCTGTTGTTTAATGCCTCGCGAGTAACTAGCGCAATATGCGCCGAACCTGATGCAACTTGGCTTATGGCTTCACCTTCAAATACATTATTAATACGCACCGAGCAAGGCAGGTTACTAAGGGGTGTAAGCAGCTTTTTAACGCCACTTTTGAGTAAAATGGCAGGGCCTGCAATAACCGCATTAAATTTATGATTATCGCTTTTAAAACGGCTAGTAAGCTGCTGGTAATTATGAACTAAATCGCTACTGTGCTTAACAAACTCTTTGCCTTTATCATTGAGTACTAAGGTTTTACCTACACGGTTAAACAGCTCCGTGGCTAAATTTGCCTCAACCTTTTTTAGCGTTTTAGACAGCGCACCTGGGGTAATATTAAAGTGCTTAGCGGTTGTATGCAGATTTTGCGAACCCGCCATATGAATTACTTTTTCAATGTCATCTAAATGCATAGCGCCAAACCGTATTAACTAAAAGGAAACAACTAATCACTTATTATCGATTATTTGTATATAAAAATCAGCTTATAGTGGCGCTATATATATTTTTTGAGCACTAACATGAAACACATACTGCTATTTTTTATTTTATTATCGAGTGCAGCGCACGCAAATACACCTCAACACAATTCACACATAACCCAAAGCTATAATGGCTTCCATGGTATGGCGCTTATTTTAGCCGGCGATAAAGTACTTGCCAGCCACATGCCTTTATACGCCCCTCCACACAACTACCAAATAGTGTATGAAGTAACTACAAGTGACACCCACTTAAAAACAATCAAAAATATTTTAAATAAAGCAGCAGACGAGCAAGAAAAGATCACTATTTTACCAACCAAATTTGACCTAAATTTATTAATAAATAAAAAGACACCCACCTTAAATGTAACTGTATTTAACGGCCATTGTGAACGCGGTGGCAACGCACTTTTTACTACAAAGCTAACCTTTAAAAACCCGCTATATGTTGAAAAAATAACGACTAATCAAGCACAAAAAAATGTGTTTGCATTAATAAAGCTAACAGAGCAGCAAGGTTTAGTAATTCATAAAATACAAAGCAAGCCAAGCTATGACTCGTTAAGCTTAGTACCGCTTACTATGAGTAAATATAACGGGAAATTGAAGTGTGATGCTTCGATAAGCACTGCGCTTAAAAGCAAACTAGAGGCATGTTTTAAAACCGTACCAAGCTATTTAGAAACAAAAGACTTTGCAGTTAATTAATTTATAAAACCAGTGATTTTGGCTTTAAATCGCTGGCTTATAAAGTGTTACTTTGTTTTTAGTAAATTTTAAGATTAAATTTTGAGATGACACCCACCGTTAATTTTGTACTTTAGCCATAATGAATTAGGTGGTGCACTTCCAATTAGAATCTAGGAATCAATAAATAAAAAATTAGGTTGGGTGTCATCATAAAAATAAACTCAACAAACGCTGCAGCTTCATGCAGCGTTTGTTGCTATTTAATTTTCTAGGAGCTAATTAAAACTCATAGCTTATTTTGGCTGAAAAGTTACGCCCAGGTTGGGTGTATTGGCTAAAATCAGCACCTTGTGATTGACCTGCAATCAACTCAAAAGGTACATATTCTTTATCGAGCAAGTTAAGTACACCTACATTTAGCTGCCACGCTTGCCATTCGTAGTTTGCGTATAAATCAACAACGCCGTAGCCATGTCCTTGCGTAGTTTTATTACCGTTTGTATCAAGTACTACATCCGATTGCGATTTAGCCAAACGCAACGCGGCGGTCCAGTTAATATTACCCTGTTCTGTACTTAACAATACTGAGCCATTTAACGGGCTAATGCTGGTAAGTGGCTGATCGGTTTCTTTATTTTCACCATCAACGTAAGCCACGTTTGCCTCTAGTAGTATATTTTCAGCTACATACATGGCAATTCCGGCTTCCACACCGCTTATTTGTGTTTCGCTAATATTTTGGTACTGATACAGCGTTTTGTTTACGCCAGGAATGTACGTTGGCTCAACACCCACTACGGCGGTTTCTATAAAGTCATCGTATGCTGCATAAAAAGCACTTAAATTTACACTAATATCGCTGCTGGCGTATCTTAGTCCAAGCTCAAACGAGTCACTGCTTTCTGGGTCTAAATCGGCGTTTGGTAATATTTGATAAAACGGCTCAACGCCGTGGCTTTGATAGGCTTGGTCGTGTGGTGGTATTTTAAAGCCTCGTACGTATTGCCCGTACCACGATAAGTTATCATCCACTTGGTATATAACACCTAGCTTAGGCGAGAAAGCAGATTCGGTAATATCATCAAGCTGCGCATCAGCGTAAAGCTCATCACTTTTAGCTTCTAGGATGTAGTAATCATATCGCACGCCTGCAATAACCGACCAGGCACTGTTTTTAAACGAAATACTGTCTTGTACATAAGCGCCAATTAAAGAGGTGTCAGCCCCCGGGAATGCTTTTTGTTTTTGGTCTGTAAAATCAACCGTGCCATCAGCTAAAACACGTGTTTTTAAACGTGGGCGAGTGGTGTCGTATAAGTCGATATCAACTCCGTATACCACTTCGTGATCGGTGGTTTCTCCTTTAAGCTCTTTATTAAATATCGCTTTTAAACCTAAAATATTTTGCTCAAAGCGATAGTCGTTATAATCGGTGTAGGTGCTTGCGCCACTAATTTGATCGCTTTGCTGCTCGTAACTACTATAAGACACTTGCCCATACCACTTATCGAACGCGGCTGTTGCTACCTCAGAATGGTAATCTAGCGCCAGTGACCAACTCGTGTCGTCTTCTTCGGTTTCTTGAATGGCGGGAGTTATTTCTTGCTCAATTGTTTGATTAAAGTAATCAAGGGTGTATTTAAGTGTGCGTTTTTCATCAAGCTGTTGCTCAAATTTAACTAATAAAGCATCCGACTTAGCATCATAACCGGGTAAGTTTTCGTCATAGTTTTGTACTTCTTCGCTGTCGCGGTGGCTATACACGGCGCTTACTGCAAAGTCGCCTAAGTCTTTTGCAGCAGTAATATCGGCGGCTACTTGATTACTTTGACCTTGATACCCAAGCGCCATTTTTACAAAGCTGCTGTTATTTTTTAAATAATCACTAGGATCTTTAGTGGTTATAACCACAATGCCACCAAGTGCATCAGAGCCATATAATGACGATGCAGCACCTTTGGCTACTTCTACTTGTTTTACACCTGCTACGTCAAAATAATTACGGCCAACTAAATAGCCCCCTCCACCTGCATAACCATCGTTGGTGCGTCGGCCATCTTTTATAAATACAACCCGGTTACCACCAACACCACGTACTGTAAGTGTTTGCGCGCCTGCGCCACTGCCTGTCGTTGCAATGCTTGGGTCGTACTTAAACATGGTTTGTAAATCTACAGCTAGCTGACGCTCTATGTCTTGCTCGGTAATAACAGTAACTGAGCCTGTAACATCTTTAAGCTTTTGCTCAAAGCGCGAGCCACTTACAACAATATGATCGTCAATTATGTTTTCGGCAATGGCAGTGCCCGAGCCGAGTAGTAAGGTTGCAATAGCAGTAAATCTAAACGCAGAGGGATTCATTTTAACTCCAAATGATAATAGTTATTATTTATGGCGGAGATGTTACAACTAAGTCAAATTAAGATCAATTAATTATGATAATCATTTTCATTTAGATTTAACTGGTTATAATAGCCAAAAAATAAAACCGGAGTGTGTAATGAAATACCTATTTATATTGTTTGCTTTAATGGCCCAATCTGCACTTGCACAAGAGCGCGTTATTAGCGCTGGCGGCACCCTTACTGAAATAATTTATGCGCTAGGCAAACAAAATACCCTTGTAGCTGTTGATCAATCTAGTATGTACCCACAGCAAGCTACGCAATTACCACAGGTGGGTTATTACCGTGAATTAGCGGCAGAAGGCGTACTTTCAATGCGTCCAACCACCTTGTTAGCGCTTGAAGGCGCAGGGCGAAGCCAAGCACTTAAGCAAATTGAGGCAACAGGGGTTAAGCTCATTCATTATAAAAAGCCGACCTCAGTTAACGAGCTACTTGAGCTAATAAAACGCTTAGGTGACGATTTAAACGCCAAGCAAAAAGCACAAACACTTATTACACACATTACAAAATCGTTACCTGAAAAAGCAAAAGCGCAAACACACAGCGCGCTATTTTTACTCTCAGCTAATGAGCGCGGGCTTGTTGCCGCCGGGCAAGAAACCGTCCCTAATTTATTATTTAGCTATGCAGGCATTACCAATATAGGCGCTACGCATTCAGGCTTTAAAGCAATAAATAGTGAAGTACTGGCTGTAAATCAGCCCGACTTTTTAGTAGCCCCAGCCCATGTTGTACAAAGCCTTGGCGGTAAGCAGGCTTTTTGTGAGCAACCTACACTACACTTATTAAAAGCGGCGCAAACCTGTAACTTACTTGTAATGGATAGCCTACTTTCGCTTGGCATGTCGCCGCGTATAGCCACAGCAATTAATGAGCTTAACGAGTACAAAGCCCACTTATGAACACCCTAACATTGAGCCGTTTTAACCCTGTAACACTTAGCCAAACCCATAAATGGATGCTATTAGCCTCTGTGTGTATTTTTTCTTTGGCGCTACTTAGCATAGGGTATGGGCCAGCAGGGTGGGATTGGCGTTTAGCCATTGCTTGGCTTGCACCCGAGCGCTTTAATCAGTTTGATGCGCTGCAAATAAATGTCGTAATGCAAATACGTTTGCCACGCTTTGTGCTTGCAGTGCTTGTAGGGTTGGTGCTTGCCCAAACAGGTGCGTCAACGCAAGCGCTGTGCCGCAACCCATTGGCCGATCCATCTATTATTGGCATTAGTGCGGGTGCGGCTATGGTTGCTGTGGCGTTTATAGCACTTAGCGCGCAGTTTAATTTTAACGCGCAGTTGTATTTACCTTATGCCTCTTTTTTAGGGGCGCTTGGTGTTACCTCGCTGGTATATTTTATTGCCAAGCAGCAAGGGCAAATTAATATCACCACACTTATATTAGTGGGGGTGGCTATTAACGCGTTAGCATTTGCGGTTATTGGGCTACTGAGCTTTTTTGCCGACGATAGCGCGCTACGATTAATAAATTACTGGACCATGGGCTCATTAGGCGGAGCAAGCTGGAGCACGATTATTCAAGCTGCGCCGTTACTGTTTATCAGCCTAATTGGCCTGTGGCGGTTAAAAGAGCCCATGAACTTACTCCTTATTGGCGAGTCACAAGCTCAGTACCTAGGGGTAGACACCAACAAGCTCAAACTATATGTAATTATACTTGTTGCACTAGGAGTAGGGGCGGTTGTGGCACTTACCGGCTTAATAGGGTTTGTTGGTTTAGTAGTCCCGCATATTGCCCGATTAATGGTGGGGCCGCATTTACGTAATATGCTGCCGCTTTGTATGCTAATTGGCGTAGTGGTATTGCTACTTTCTGACTGGCTAGCACGCATTGCCATAATGCCATCAGAGCTACCCATTGGAATTATTACTGCATTATTGGGTGCGCCATTGTTTATTTATTTAATAGTGAAAAATAAGCGAGGTTGGTCATGATCACGTTTAACAATCTAAGCGTTGGCTTTGATAATCACAGCGTTTTAAACGCTATTAATGGCAGCGCTAAACAAGGGCAACTTGTAGCACTACTTGGTGAAAATGGCGCAGGTAAATCTACCTTGCTGCATACCTTAGCAGGTATGCACTCCTTTACAGGCAGTGTACTTTTTAATGCTAAGCCGCTGGCCGCTCATGCTAAAAAACGCCTAGCCACACAGCGCGCAGTGATGATGCAAGCAAACCACATAGGGTTTGATTTTACTGTATTTGAGCTTATTGCAATGGGCCGCTACCCGTATGTAGAGTCATTAAAAATGCAAAGCGAAAAAGTAAATAAATACGCCGCTATTATGGATTTAAGCCATTATTTAACTCGCCGCGTAAGTGCGCTTTCGGGCGGGGAGCAACAACGCGTACATATGGCGCGTACTTTAGCGCAGCTAAACGCTTTTACACAATCGGCCGAGCCAAAACTAATGCTGCTCGACGAGCCTACATCAGCACTTGATATGCGCCATCAACATGCTTTGCTCAGCTGCGTTAAAGCATTTGTAGAGCAGGGTAACAGCGCCATTATTGCAATACACGATCTAAACTTGGCCAGCCTTTATGCAACCGATGCTATTTTACTGCACAACAAAAAAGTGCTGCAAAGTGGGCCTATAAACACCGTATTAACTGAACAAAACTTACAACAAATGTACGCCATGAAACTGCACGTAAACCCTCATCCTTATAACGATGCACCCATGGTTTTTTCTCAACGTCAGGAGTTTTTATGAGAGAGCAAGCGTTAAACGATGCACGCACATTGGTTTACAAAACCAATGCCGGTGTTATGTCGACCATTTCTAATAATTTACGCGGTTACCCGTTTGGCTCAGTAACCCCCTATATGTGCGACGAACAAGGCCGCGTTTACTTTTTTATTAGCGATATAGCCCAGCACACTAAAAATCTAAAGCACGACTCACGTATGAGCCTAACTGTGTTTGATGCCACCGACAGTGGCGATCAAAACGAGCACGGCCGCGTAACGCTTGTAGGCGATGGCTCTATTGTGCCAAGTGAGCAAGCACACACTTTACTTGATAACTATATTTCCCTATACCCCGAAGCCGCTAGCTATCGCAACGCGCACGACTTTCAATTATGGCAATTAGACGTAGTGCGAGTGCGTTACATTGGCGGCTTTGGCAAAATATTTTGGCTTGAACAAATCGAGTGGCAGGGCGAGGCAAAAAACTGGGATGAAAGCCAACAGCAAAGCATGATTAACCATATGAATGAAGATCACCAAGATGCTATGTCGCTCATATTAATGCAGCACTACGGCGTAGCCGATAACACCCCTATAATGAGCGGCCTATTACCCACTGGTTTTTATATACAAAGCCAAAAGCGTAATTACTTTATTAATTTTAAAACCCAGTGCAACAGCCCGTTAGAGGTACGTAAAGCGCTGGTTGAGCTAACCAACCAAGCCCGAAATAACTAAACTAAATACATGACGACATAGTTAACCTGCGCCCTGGTTAAGAGATTCACTAACTATGTCGTTATTTTATAAGCAAGCTGTTTGCTCGCCTCGCTTGCCTAACGCTTTAAAAGCGGCTTGCTGATGTTCTTTTTGTACATAACGGGTTGGCAAAGGGTTAACCTGCAACTGATACCCACTTTGATTAGCTTGCACATTCGTTACCGGCGATATCCACACAACATTTAGCTCTGGCGCTAAACGCTTAATAACGCGCGCTATACCTTCGCCATTTTTTACATGAAAATCGCCCGCTATATGCATTACTTGCGCATCTTTATGATTATTTAAATAGTTAACGATAGACTCCCCCATGGTTTCATCCCACGTAACTTGCGCTGCATAATAGTTTTCGTTTTGACTTGAAGTACCATGGTGCATTGATGCCATAAAGCGTTGTTTATAATCGCTTAGTGAAGTATCAATAGTACTCGCAATATAGCTTTGCTGAGTTTCATCAAGCTTATTTAGGTAACTTATGCCTTGCCTGCCAATACAGGTGACTATATTTTTAGGGGCATTTGCAGCGATTACATCGCTATTGTTCGTTTTTGCCAGCTCTACCAGCGCACGGTAATCACTTTTGTAGTTAGGCCACGCTTGGGTGTTGTCAATTAAGTATTGCTCACCAATTTCACCTTTAACATACTGGTTTAAAGTAAGCTGATCGGCGCGGCTAAATTGTTCAAGCGACAGGGCAGTGCGTTTATTACTTTTGCTTAATTGCTCAAATAACTCAGCCTGAAATAAATGCACACCCGGGTGCGTATGCCATTCACCCACTAAAACCACATCGACATTTAATAGCGTGGGCTCTAATAATACAGAGCTAACAGGCTTTGCTTGTGCATTGTAAAGTGCTGAGTAATATAATGATGAGCTTTTATCAGGCGGCACAGTTGTTGTGCTACAACCACTCAAACCCGTAACTAACGCCAGAGTTAAGATAGACTTTTTCACACACACCTTCAAAACCTTTTAATGCAAATAATTATCAATATCATATATTTATAAAACCTATTAAGCCAGCCAAAAACAGTAAAAAAATAAATAAGCAAAGAAGATCAAATAAGACATTGTAGAGTGCAATTGATAGGCAGTTATGAGCGATAAGCGGTCAGTCAGGTGAGTCGTCATTAACTTAGTCAGAATAAGAGGAAACGTTCCTCTTTTTTACATGTTTATATATGCCACAGAAAGAATAATATTTATAGCTACAAATAGTTTTC